>JAJYOQ010000127.1 GCA_021796135.1 Bacteroidota bacterium | reverse complement strand
TAGAAATATGATCGGTTGTACATTTACCTTTAGCTTTTAGAAGAACGGGAAGATCAACATAATCCTTTCCATCCCAGGGCTCAAAAGATTTTAACAACTGTAGTCTATCGCTTTGGGGATTAACTTTCACCTCAACACCTGAGCCATCTTTTGCCGGAGGTAAAAACCCATTTTCATCCTTAATAAATCCTTTAGGTGGAAGTTCCTCGCCGGTAGGCGGATCAAGCTTCACTTTTTCGCCTTTGTCATTTATTAATGCATCCGTCATAGGATTAAATGATAAACTGCCGGCAATTGCCAGAGCAGTAGTAATTTCCGGGCTTGCGACAAAAGCCAAAGTTTCAGGATTTCCATCATTTCTTTTAGCAAAGTTTCTATTAAATGAAGTAACGATCGTGTTTTTCTCCCCCGTTTTGATATCAACTCTTTTCCACATACCTATACAGGGACCGCAAGCATTGGCTAAAATTACTCCTCCAAATTCTTCGAAAGTATGAAGTTGACCATCTCTTTCAATTGTTGCGCGGACTTGTTCGGAGCCGGGAGTAATAGTAAAGCCGGATTTCGCTTTTAATCCTTTTTTCAACGCTTGCTTTGCAATGCTTGCAGAGCGATCGATATCTTCATAACTTGAATTTGTGCAGCTGCCAATCAATGCTACCTTAATAGTGTCCGGGTAGTTATTTTCTTTTACGGCTTCTTTCAATTTAGAAATTGGCCACGCTTTATCAGGAGTAAAAGGACCATTTAAGTATGGTTCTAATTCACTTAAATTAATTTCTATAACTTGGTCAAAATATTTTTTCGGATTCGCCAGAACCTCTTTATCGGCTGTTAGGTCATCGACAAGACCTTCAGCCAGAGCGGCAACATCTGCACGGTTTGTAATTCTTAAATAAGCCGCCATCTTTTCATCAAACGGAAATACAGAGGTAGTAGCTCCGATTTCCGCTCCCATATTGCAAATTGTTCCTTTGCCGGTGCATGAAACTGAAGTTGCGCCTTCGCCAAAATATTCAACTATAGCTCCGGTACCTCCTTTAACAGTTAATATTCCGGCAACCTTTAGAATTATATCCTTTGCAGAAGTCCATCCGTTAAGTCTTCCTGTTAATTTGACACCGATAAGTTTAGGCCATTTTAATTCCCAGGGCATACCAGCCATAACATCTACGGCATCGGCACCACCGACTCCAATTGCAATCATACCGAGACCGCCTGCATTCGGGGTATGCGAATCAGTACCTATCATCATTCCTCCGGGAAAAGCATAATTTTCAAGGACAACTTGATGAATAATTCCGGCGCCTGGCTTCCAAAAACCGATACCGTATTTTTGAGAAATACTTTCAAGAAAATCATATACTTCCCGATTTTCCGAATTAGCTTTTTGCAAATCATCTTTGGCGCCAATTTGTGCTTGTATTAAATGATCGCAATGAACAGTAGACGGAACAGCAGTAGTTTTTCTTCCTGCTGACATAAATTGGAGGAGAGCCATTTGTGCAGTAGCGTCCTGCATAGCAACTCTGTCTGGCGCAAGGTCTGAATAATCTTTTCCGCCGGTAAATTCTTTAGAAGCTTTTTCCCAAAGGTGTGTGTACAAAACCTTTTCAGCATAAGTTAACGGACGGTTAACAATTTTTCTAACTTCATTTAATTTATTCTTATAATTAGAATAAACTTTCTTTATCATATCAATATTTGCAGTCATAATAAAATTCCTTTCACAAATAGTAGTAATAAATTCTTTTTATTGTTACGAAAATAATGAAAAGCAGATAAAATTGCTTGAGAAACAGTCTTCTTTAATATCCAATAAATGAGGCGGCGGTATTTAATAAATCATATTACGCAATCTTGGGAATAGTAGAGTAATGGAGTAGTTGTCCCTATATGAATAAAATATCTCTTGTCATATCGAAGGAGTCAGCGACTGAGATATCCCATGATCAATCCGATAGTCTAATCTATTCATGGGATTTCTCCTCCCTCCGGTCGTCGAAATGACAATTATTCATCTGTAATATCTATACAATTTCAAATAAATTGAACTAATGAAATTGAGCAATATTTTTCCATTATTCCACTACTCCATCATTCCCCACTCCGAAGGTTATTTCTGCGTAAGATAATTAATAACTTAGAATATCATCCCTTATAAGCAGTAGAATAGCAGATTGGGGAACAATCAAATATTTCTCTTTATCAAACTCAATTTCGTAAGCTTCTTTTCTTAAAAAGATTGCAAGATCGCCTTCTTTTGCCTGGAGGGGAATATATTTTACCAGCTCCTTAGATTCTTTCCACGGCTCTTCATCGACAGGAGAAGCCATCGGATATCCCGGGCCCGTTTTAATTATATACCCGCTTTGAATCTTTTCCTTTTCAGAAACACCTGGAGGCAAAAATAATCCGCTTGCCGTTTTACTCGAATCCTCTTCGGGTTTAATTAAAACTCTATCGCCGACAACAATAAATTTTTGTAGATTTTTCAAATTAAGTTCCACATTTATCCAATATTTTATTTTTTATAAATCGTTGAAGTTATGCTGCTCTTGAAAAATTGGATTAGTGGAAATGAGCAGCATTTCCCTTCATTATTCCATTACTCCATTGTTCCAACACTCCACCATTCCATCACCCTCGAAGTCTGTTTTTGAGTAACTTCCATTACTCATATACTTTTCCTTCCCCAAATATACCGAAGTATGTGTACAATTTGAATGACATATTTTATACTTGAAATTAATTGTTACTGCCTCTTGTCATTTCAATTAATTTTGGTAAAGTTCGGGGGAAAGTTTTCACAAAACTTATACCTAGAATTCTTAAATTCTTTTGAAGAATTATCTTTTGAATTACCGAAGCCATCCTTATCCTTTTTGCGAATAGATTTTGCCAGCCTCTTTCGTACAATTGTTCAGTCTGAGACATTGATAATTTTTCTTCCCTTTTCTTAAGCAAAATATGGGATAATAATTTAGCCGACTGAAGAGCAATCCCGATGCCGTCTCCTGCAAGCGGAGCGATTACGCCGGCAGCATCTCCAATCATAAATACGCCATCCTCAACAAGATTCTTTCTGCCGAAATAAATATTCCCTGTTCCGTATGCGGGAAGACTATTAATTTGCTCAAGAGAATTACCAGGGAATACCTCTTTCAGTTTTTTATTCGACGAGATAAACTCAATAAGATTTTGTCTGGAGCTTTTTTTTAATTGAAAGCGATTTTCAAGAAAACATAAGTTAATTGTATCATCATTAACTTCATTTAGGCCGCAGTAGATACCGTCAGAAACAAATATACTAATTTGATGTGACGATGGATTATAGAGTACTGACTTTGGAATATGAAATTTAATCCCATTAAAAAATGATTTCTGTCTTATAAAATTTCTTTGCAGAATTTTATCAAGAATATTTTGCTTCCCATAAGCGGCAATTACTGAATCGCTTTGAACATTTATAATTGAATTGTCATCATTCTTAGCCGATACAAAATATTTTTCTCCCTCTTTTTTAATTTGGAATACTACGGACGGTTGAAATATATTTATACCATTTTCCTCTGCGGCAGTTAATAAAAAAAGATCGAAGACAGATCGTTTTAACCCGTAAGCTGCAAAATTCAAATCTGATATCAATTCATTTCCGTTTCCAGTAATTAGATTGAATTTGCTAATCGGATTTGGGTTAAGAGATAAAAATTTTTCGAACAGATTTAACTCCTTGATAATTTCAATAACTTCTTTTGATAAAAATTCACCGCACAATATTTCACGGGGAAATTCTTTTTTTTCAAACAAGCAAACCTTAAAGCCATATTTTGCAAGATAAATAGCCGCAGCGGAACCTGCAGGTCCCCCGCCGATAATAGTTATATCATAATTTTGAAAATTCATAATTCAAGTAAACATTGATTTAACTTACTATTTGGAAACAACAACTCATGCTAAGCAGACTACTCTTGTCGTTCGAAGGAGCCTGCCTGCCGACAGAGACTGTTGCACAACTCCAAAATGTCATTTCGACCGGAGGGCCTGCCCCGTTTGCGGGGAGAAATCCCATCTTTAGCGCTGTGTAAAAACGTTTTTCCAAGAAATATTCGTTAGTAACTCAACTTACTCATTATAATACTATCAATTGCCCCAGCATTTATGGCGGGGAATAAAATTATACAGGGGCGTTGGCTTTAGCCACATTATGAGCTAAAATGAGGCTAAAGCCATGAGTTTTAGTGTCTATTTAACCTTTGCCACAAAGAGCCTGTGTGAAAATTATTTTTCAAAGAATAAATATTAATATTTTTGTATAAGCTATTTTAGTTTTCTATTATTAAATATTTTTTGTCAATTGCCCCGCCATTTATGGCGGGGATTAGTGTAAAAAAGATAATTGTGGCTTTAGCCACATAAATAGCACAGATGTGGCTGAAGCCCGGTATTTATTGGAGTTTATTTCACCCCGACATAAATGTCTGGGCAATAAAAAAACATATTAATGTTTAAAACCATAATTAGAATATTTATTCATCACTTCTGAATTTTCACACAGCCTCTAAATGGCGGGGAAATAGGGAAAAAGTATGCGTAATGTGAATTAGTAAGTAGTTTTCCTGCTGAGAAATCTTAGAGTCTTCTTTGCGAATCTTTTATTTCTGCGTAATGTAAATTATTAAGCACCACCGGAAAGCCCATTTCCGTTTAATAATATAATTATAATTTAGCTCATCCATAATATTCTTCAACTCTGCCCGTGTGAATCCTCGTTTTACAGAAAGAGGCGCGTCGTTTTTTACCATATCACTTCTCGAAAACAATCCGGTTAACAATTTAATTCCGAACAGCGCAAAAAATGAACGGCGCAAATCATTTATGATTATCGCATGTTTGCATAAAGGAGAAAGATTTGTGAGAATATTTTTAATTTTTTCTTCTTTGAAGTGATGAAAGAAAAGAGATGCATGGATTAAATCGAATTTGGAATCCTTAAACGGAATTGTCTTTACATCTCCACAAACAATATAATTTATAAAGGAGTCATTTTTCAAATAACGAGATGCTCTTTTATTTATATCTATGCTTGTAATTTCTAAATTCTTAAACTTTCGCTTAAGTGCAACTAATATATCTGAAGCCCCGCTGCCAATATCTAATATCTTAAACTCATTCTTTGGATGATTTGCTTTGACCAACTTATTTATTGCAAATTCAGTTGTAGATACGCCGCCAAGAAATCTATTAACTAATTTTAGTTCTTCGAGCGCACGATCAATTCTGTCATCTTCTATTGAAAAGTCATCCATCATTTCCGGTTGATAACTCCGCGATAAAAACATTACACGCCTTTAAACAACGAAACTTCCATTGTTAAGCCGGGACCAAAAGCAACGGCGCAGCAATATTCATCCTTCTTAACTTGATTTAAATTAATTATTTCCTTTAAGACAAATAGAATTGAAGCTGATGACATGTTACCGTAGTTTTTCAATACCGTTCGCGATGGCTCCATTTTTTTTTCGCTAAGATTCAATCCATTTTGGAGAGAATCCAAAATTGCTCTTCCGCCGGGATGAAGCGCCCAACATGAAATATCATCCGGATTAATTCCGTGAGAAAGTAATATCTTAATTAATTGAGGGGAAGCCTGTTCATAAATTATTTTTGGCAAATCGGAAGAAAGCATCATTTCAAATCCATAATTGCCAATTTTCCATCCCATAAACCCCGCTGAATTTTCGAATAATAGTGATTCTGTAAAAACTAAATTTAATTTAATTTTCTCTTTATGAAGTTTTGAACTTGAAAATAAAGCAGCTCCTGCGCCGTCGGCAAAGATCATATTAGCCAAAATATTGTCTCGGGTTGCTTCCGTTTGAAGATGAAGACTGCATAGTTCAACTGATACCAGCAGCACATTGGTTTCATTTTCGCCAGAAGATTTTACAGATTCAAAAACAGAATTAAACCCAATCAACGAAGCCGCACAACCCATAAAACCGATATTTGTCCTTTTGGCAGTTGCAGGAATTTTAAATTCATTCATCAGAAAATAATCTAAACCGGGAGCAAAAAAACCAGTACAAGAAATGGTAATTAGCCTGTTTATTTCCGAAGGCATAATGTTATTCTTTTCAAATAATTTTTCAACTGCGTCCTTTGCCAACTGCTTCGACCAGTTTTCGTATTGGAGCATTCTTGCCTCTGTGCCGGGTTTAATATATTCTCCATCTTTCGAGTAAAATTTATCATTACTCTCTGCATTTCCATCCGGCACAACAAAATATCTAAAATCGATACCGGAATGATTTGAAGCGGAGTCAATCATTCTTCCGGTAGCCAGACGGACAGCCATTCTTTTCTTAAGCTCTTCAGTAGCTCGAACCTGAGTAACTTTATTCGGAGGATTAGCCGTTTCTATATTGATTAGCATCTTCTTACCTTCATTTATTCGACATAAGTAATAACCCTCAAGGTTTCAATAAAAGATTTTATCTAAAACCTTTTTTATTAGTCTAGAAAAGAGTCAATTGAAAATCAACTTTAAAAACCTTGGAGGTTTTACACTCGTCTACAATTATATTTGAAATTGTCTAAGTAACATGAATTATTAACTCAAGTTGACCGCTGTTGAAGGTAAGCCGTTAAAACGGCTGATTTATTGCGTCTTGATCAAGTAGCCCACGACTTCAAGTCGTGGGTTGCTTAACATAAAACCTTATTTATTAACCGTTTCAACGGTTTTTTATACCTAAATAAAAACTAGCGATCAGATTGAGTTATTAATTTAGCTTTAAACCGCTGTTTAATTTACATTTTTTATGATTAAATTCGCTATATAATAATTAATACATTATAGATGAAGAAAGTTTTATTCATAACATACTACTGGCCGCCGTCCGGGAAGGCTTCACTTCATTGGCCACTTAAGATAATAAAGTATTTACCTCAATTTGGTTGGCAGCCAGTAGTATTAACTGTTGAAGAAGATACATTTTCCGCAAAAGACGAGAGCCTATTAAAAGAAATAGACAATAATTTGAAGGTATTTAAGTCTAAGTCTTTTGAACCTTTTGATCTTTATAAAAAATTTACCGGTAAGAAAAAGGACGAACAACTTATTGCGTCCGAGACTATCTCTACAATAAACAAAAGTTTAACACATAGAATATCTATATGGATACGAATGAATCTCTTCATTCCGGATGCAAGAGTCGGCTGGTATTTCAATGCAGTTAATCAAGGGAAAAAGATTTTAGAAAAAGAAAAAATTGATGCAATTGTTTCAATCGGACCACCACATACAACGCATTTAATCGGAATGAATTTGAGCAAACAAATTCATGTCCCTCACATACCGGTTTTTATAGATCCGTGGGTAGACATAATTTATTACAAAAACTTTAAACGAAGTAAGCTTACTTTATTGATTGATAATTATCTGGAAAGGAAAGTTCTTTCCAATTCAAAAGCTGCTGTCTTTGTAACAAAAACAATGCAGGAAGATTATATAAAAAAATATCCTATATTAAGGAATAAATCGGAAGTTTGTTATTGGGGGTATAATGAAGAGGATTTTGAAAATATTATCCCTTCTAATTCAAAAGAAGAAATAATTATTCATGCAGGAAATATTTTCGATTATCAGAACCCGAAGGTTTTTTGGGTAAGGGTGAAAGATGAAATTGGTAGAGGCCGTAATATTAAAATTAAATTTATCGGAACAGTTAGTAGCGGAATAAAACAATCAATTGCAGAAAGCGGTTTGACTTCGAGAACAGAATTTTTAGGATTTCTACCATATAAAAAAATGTTGGAAGAGTTAAGCAGAGCATCTTACTTGCTTGTTTGTGCAACCGAGCCGCGTCATGTTCCGGGAAAGTTATTTGAATATCTTAGAATTGGCAAACCAATAATAGCCTTTGGAAAAGATAACGATGAGGTAAGGAAAATTTTAGAAGAGACAAATGCAGGAATGATGTTCGATTACGATGAAGATGGAGAGAATTTCTTTAAGGATACAAACCGGTTTAAAACAGACCTATCATTAGTAGAATCTTTCGATAGAAAAAACATAACTCTTAAATTGTCAAAAATTTTAGATTCACTTTCGGTTTAAGAATCTTATTTTTTCAATACGAAATGAAAATCCCAATTTAAATTTTCTTAATCCCGAAGGGATGGTATTATTGTAGAAGATGACATTATTGTAGGCATAATACAATAAACATTCTAAATTAATTTCTCCCTTAGAATTTATTCATGACTTCAATAACTTTATAAATATCGTCCTCAGTATGAGAAAAAGAAATAGGTAAACTTAAAGTAGTACTGTGAATTTCTTCGGAAATAGGGAAATCTTTGTCAATAATAATCCCCTGCATTGCTTTTTGTTTATGAGGAGGAACCGGATAATGAATATCCGTCTTTATTTCGTTCTTCAACAAATATTCCCTTAGCATATCCCTATTGGGATGGCGGATATTAAAAATATGATAGACATCATAAAAATCATTATGAACTTCCGGCTTTACAAAATCAACTTTAAGATTTTCAAAATACAGCTTTGCAAGTCGCCTTTTATGATTATTTATTTCATCAAGCTTCTTTAATTTTACTAAAAGAAATCCCGCCTGGATTTCATCAAGCCTTGAATTGTAACCAACAACTTCATTGTAATATTTGACATCCGAGCCATAATTTCTAAGCCGGCGAATTATTTGAGCAAAATTTTCATCATCCGTTGTTACCGCGCCAGCATCACCTAAAGATCCAAGATTTTTTGTCGGGTAATAGCTAAAAGCACCAAATTCACCAAAAGTTCCGGTCTTTCTGTTCTTATACATAGCGCCATGAGATTGAGCGCAGTCTTCAATTAACTTTAAATTATATTTCTTACAAACTTTTATAATCGGATCCATATCGCAGGATTTACCATATAAGTGAACTATCATCAAAGCTTTCGTTTTGGGAGAAATTTTTTCTTCAATCCTTGACGGATCGATATTGTAAGTATTGATATCCGGTTCGACCAGAACCGGTTTTAATCCGCAGTGAATTATAGAAAGAATTGTTGCGATATAAGTATTGGATGGGACTATTACTTCATTGTCCTTTTCAAACTCAAATGCTTTTAAAGAAAGGATTAAGGCATCTAAACCGGATGCAACTCCTATGCAATGTTTGGAGCCATTATATTTTGCGAAATCTTCTTCAAATCTTTTTACGTTTGTTCCCAAAATAAACCAGCCGCTGTTAAGAAGATTATTAAAACTTTGTAGATAGTCTTCCAGAAACGGTTGGTTAACATTTTTTAAATTTTCATATTCAATCATTTATATTCCTCGTAAATATAGTCGGCGGGGTCGAAATGAGTTGAAGCAAACACGAGCAATACGGCATCCGGAGTAAAATGATGCATAGTATGCCAATCTTTTGTTTCGAGAATTAAACATTTACTTGGGTTATCAAGGAGAAAATCTTCTTCCTTTTCACCGTCGTTGTTTGATACTATGCAGCTTCCGTGAATGCAAATTGCGGCTTGAATAGTAGTATGATGACGATGCCCCCCTCTAACAGAATCATCAACATCATAAATGTAAAATATTCTTTTTACTTTAAACGGAATTTGGTTTTCGATGACAGTAAGATTTCCGCGTTTATCAGAGAGTGTAGTTAAATTAATTATATATGCCATTTAAGAACCTAAGAATTTTTTCTTATCAAAGATATTATAA
>JAJYOQ010000126.1 GCA_021796135.1 Bacteroidota bacterium | reverse complement strand
ATCTTTAATTATAATTTACATTGTCCGGCATAAAATTAAAAGAAAATTAAAATTATTTTTGCTTTGAGCCATTATTTCGCTAATATGCATCTGAAAATATTTTGGCTGATTCACCATATAAATGATGACGTCATTTTATTATTCCAACTGATTGGATTTTTTTTGTTTAGCATAATCGCTTCTTGTCCGCCCCGAATAGATGCTTTCTTAGTTTTGCTTGAAAGAGTACTCAATCCTTCACTTGAAGGAAGTTGATTGTAATTTGCCTTTTGAAAGTTATAAAACTAATTTTGAATTAAATAATGGATAAAAAATGATAATCCCAGCAAGCAAAGACGGCTACAAAAAAACAAGAGATAAAAAAGAAACTTGTCGAAATTGCGGGAAGGTGAAATCTGCAAATGAATTTTATTATTTGATTCCCCGGGTTGGACAAAAGAAAATTGGGAAAAGATTGACTCCTAATTCTGATAAAACTTTTCCAAGCAAAAATAAAGCACAGATTGTTAATGACACTATTGACTTTCACGGTGCCGAAGTGAATGTTGATGTGCATAATTCTTACAAGTCAAGATTACTTACTAAGACATTTAATATTGCATCAGATAGAGGCGTAACAGTAAAGGAGAGAGGCATTGAGTGCATTATTTATGAACGACTTATTAGTATAAAACTAAATGTTGAAGGAAAGAAGATAGGGAAAAAGAAATATGGAGGTTTCCCCTGGGAGTTAAGAAAACAGGACTTGAAAAACTTTCCTGTTATCTTTGATTATGATGAGAAAAATAATTTACTTGGGTTGACAATCTTAACTTGAGGAAGAGTTATAAACCCAAACTTAAGAATAATCTAATTATTTGCAGGAATAATGTTCAAAGTATTAATTAACGATTCATTCAAAAAATATTTACTTAGCCAATCAGAGAAAAATAGGGAGCGTATAAAACAGAAATTTGAGTTTTTAGAAATCGGCACCTGGGATGGCGGACTGAAGGTTAAAAAGATAAAAGGAGTTGCATCGAATAAAACTGTTTTTGAAGCACGACTCGATAAAGCAAACCGCATTCTTTTTACTTTAGGCTACGATGAAACTCAACACGACAAAAGTACATTGCTTATTTATGTTTGGGGAATAGTTGCTCACGACGATATTTCACAAAAAAGTAAAAACATCCTGCCGGAGAATGTCCCTTTTATTTATTTCAAACCTTATAAAGAAGAACTATCGGAAGAATTATACTTTAACGAGTTAGATGATAAATATGTTACACAAGAAAGTATTACAAAAAAAGTAAGCGACGATTCCGGACAGCAGAAGTGGTACACCTTAGCGGGAGAAGAATGGCAGCGGGTTCAATCGTACACTAAAGATGACTTTGAACTATACTTGCAATTAACGCCGGTTCAATCAACGCTGCTTACAACTCCCTTGCCTATTATGCTTTCGGGAACAGCGGGTAGCGGTAAAACAACTTTGTCAATTTATTATCTTCTTAAGACTTCATTAAATCCCGCTAAAAAATTATTTATTACTTACAATAACTTTCTTAAAAATATGGCAGAAAGACTATACTACGCTCTGCTTAATTCGAGTGAGTTAGAAAGCAAAGTAGTTAAGCCGGAATTCTATACTTATAAAAATTTATGTCTCGAAGTTGCGGGTAAGTTTAATCGTCATTTCCATTTGGAAAAAGAAGTCGATTATTACAAGTTTAGAAAAATCATACAATCAAATCCTTTAGCCGCTAAGTACGATGCGCCGTTAGTATGGGAAGAAATTCGTTCGATAATAAAAGGGGCGCTTCCGCAGATAAATGTTCAACTCTTTAAAGAAGCTTTGGTGAAAATAAAGCAGAACCAGGTCAGCTCCAATCTTTTGAACTCGTTGCAGCAACAGTTTAATATATTTTCTAATTTGGAATCAAGCCAGCAAATCGAAAAAATTACGCAAAAATATTTTCAAACAAATTTATTAACCTTTAATAAGAACATTAAACTGTTTATGACCGACCACGGCGATAGAGCGATTCTTCTTATTGAAAGAATTATTGAGTTGCTTCTGAAACAGCGTGAGCTGACGCAGAAACGACACCTATCTTTTTTAGAATATGAAATGCTTGGCAGAAAGAAAGCTCCGAACTTTAAGCACGATAGAAAAAACATCTACAAGGTTTTTGAATTCTATCAGGATAAATTAGACGGTGACGGTTTGTGGGATGAATTAGATCTGAGCCGGGAAGTCATTAACATTCTTGTTGAAAGAGAACCTGCTGAATATGTTTATGATATTGTTGCATGCGATGAAGTGCAGGATTTAACCGACTCCCAGCACAATCTTTTATTTTATTTGGTTAGGAATCCGTTAAACTTACTGCTAACAGGCGATGTTAAACAAATTATTAATCCAAGCGGATTCCGTTGGGAAGAACTTAAACGTCATTTTTATGATAGAGAACTGCCTACGCCGCAATTAACATTTTTGAATTTGAATTTCAGAAGTTCGGGCAGTATTGTTGAGCTTGCAAATACACTGTTAGAATTGAAAGGCAGCTTATTAGGAACGAGTGCGGAAGAGCTAAAAGAAGATTGGAAATACAAAGGGCGTCCGCCTGTTGTTGCATTCGGATTAAATGAAAAAGAGATGATTGAAAATATAAAAGGAATTGGGGCAAAGAAAACAATTCTTGTAAGGAACGAAGATGAAAAGAACAAGTTGAAAAATCTTTTTGAGACTGAGTTGGTATTTACTATTTATGAAGCGAAAGGTTTGGAATTCGATACTGTGTTCTTGTGGAAGTTTTGCAGCGAGATAAAAACAAGCGATATCTGGAAAGTAATCCTTGAAGACTCACGCCGCGACACACACGATGCAAACATCAAACACGAATTAAATCTTCTTTATGTTGCAATCACCCGCGCACAAAAAGAACTTTTAATTTACGACGGCAAAAATCCTTCGGTCATCTGGCAAAGTGATTTGTTGAAGGAGCAAATCTATCAAACGGATGAGCCGGCTTACATTAATAAGCTTTGGAATGTGATATCAACTCCTGAAGAATGGATAGAGCAGGGCAATTACTTTTTTGAAAGGGAGTTTTACAAAGCAGCAATTGAGTGTTTCAAAAATTCCGGAAATGAACTGCTAACCGCAAAAGCAGAGGCTTTCTACCGTGAAAAAATCGGCGAGTATTACAAAGCGGCTGTCAACTTTGAAAAGTTAGGCGAGAAAAATAAAGCCGCTGAGAATTATGAACGCTGCGGCGACTTCTATAAGGCATTACAATTGTATAATGAACTTCAACTTAAAGATAAAATTCTTGCATGCACAATTAAAACTTTTGAGAAAGAAAAAAGATTTGAAGAACTGGCAAATATCTATTTAAGTATTGCCGAATATCAAAAAGCTTTAGATTCATTTGTGAAGTCGGGCAATTATCAAATGGCGGCAGAGATAAGTTATAATTTCTTGAAAGACATTGCCGGAGCCGCTAAATATTATGAACAAGCGGGCAGCTTTGCAGATTCAGCAAAACTCTATCTCAAATTGAAAAAGATTGAACACGCTGCGGAGTTATATGAAAAAGCAAATGATTTTCCGAACGCAGTAAAGTTATGGCGGAAGTTAAAAAATCAACAGCGGTTAATTAAGATTTATCAAACTACAAAGCAACTTGAACCACTTTTGTTAATCTATGAGAAAGAAAGAAGCTTTGAAAATTCCGTGAAGGTCTTAAGAGAAATGGTAAGCAGCAAAGAAATTGACCTTAAAGGCGAAGCAAACGCCTACTTTAAGAAGAAAAACTACTTTTCCGCTTTGATTAGGTTTTACCTTGCTAACGATAATAATGGTGTTGCCGAAAGCGCTTTTAAGCTAAAATACTTTTCCGATTCCGCTAAATATTTTGACTTAGCCGGCAATCATTTCCAAGCAGCCCGGTCATATTACAAAATAAAAAAATATGAGGAAGCATTTTCGCAGTATCTGAATTCTCCGGAAGATGAGCAGCTTAATTTTGTGAACGCAAAAAAGATAGGCAATAATCTTGGTAGAGAAAAACTTGTGAACGAAGCGAAATCTTTTACTGAACAGAAAAAGTATCTCCAGGCATTTGTATGTTATGATCTAATGAGAGATGGAATTAATGCCGGTTTCTGCCAGATTGAACTTGGGAATATTGAACAAGCATATAGTATCTGGAATCGAACCTGGAGCGATGATCGTTTTGAAATAATTGCAGACCGCTGCTTAGAAAAAAACACAATTACGATTGGAGTAAAGTATATATTAAGTTTGTCTTTTAACTCAGACAATCCATACTTTTACAAAATTGATCTTTATTCATCAAATTCTCGTCTCGTTAAGATGATGAGCATTTATTTTCAGGATAATAATGATACTAAAGAGCTTGAACATTGGGTATTTACTCTAAAGAAGTTAGATGTCGACTATCACTATTATGAAGAGATTTGCCAACTTTATGAAAGAATAGATAATTACAATAGCTACTATGCTTACCTGGTGAAATTAAAACACGTAGATAAAAAGAAATTTGACAAAATAAGAATCAAGTATGAAATCGAATATGAACATTTGAAAAATACAGTTTCGGAGTTAGCGGCAATTAAACTTTATTTCATAAATAAAAAAGAGAATTATGAAAAAATAATAGAGCAACTTCCGGTCAATAATAATAATTATAAACTTTTTGTTAAATCAAAACATATCGAGAAAGCAGCCCGCTATTTAGCCGATAATAATATGATGGAATATACTAAGGAATTATTGCTTGAGAAAGGTGATCACTTACTGCTCGGGAAAATTCAAGAAGAAAAAGGAATGATAGGAGAAGCGGCTCATTCATACAGATTAAGTGGAGAGTTCATTAAATCGGCTGAACTTTATTTTAAGATAGATAATAAAGAAATAGCCGCCGATATGTTTGTAAGGGGAAAGAAGTATCAGAGTGCATTAAATATTTATCTTCAGCTTGAAAAAAAGAATTACAACAAAATAACGGAGCTGTATGAAAAGCTTGGTGAATATAGAAAAGCAGGCGAGCTATACTTAAAACTCCGCAAACCAAAGAAAGCAGAAAAATGTTTTAAGAAAATTACGAAGCCCGGACTTTTTGATAACATTGAAAAATGAAAATGAATACCGCCATGTTATACCCCTATTGCTGTGATATCGCAACTGTTGATGAAGGATAATAAATTTGCTTTCAGATTTCCATTCACTTAGGCATTTAGTTCCGCTGTCGTATTGTTTAAGGCAGGTTCTATAGTATTCACTTTTAAATCTTCTTCCCGATAAAATCAAGTATTGCATTAATAAATGTAAGTGGGTGAGGTGGGCATCCTGGTATATATAAGTCAATTTTTATTTCATTCAAAAAACTTCGATTTAATTCATCTGATTCTTCAAATACTCCCCCGCTAATAGTGCAAGCTCCAACGGCAATTACTATCTTTGGGCTGTTCACGCTTTTATAAGCATCCATTAAAGCCGGAGCCATATTTTTTGTGATAGGACCTGTAATTACTATTCCGTCCGCATGTCGTGGCGAAGCGACAAAATCAATTCCAAACCTTCCCATGTCAAAATTTACATTTCCACAAGCAGCAAGCTCCATTTCACATCCGTTGCAACCGCCGGCAGATACTTGCCGTAGCTTTAATGAATGCCCAAATATTTTATGAATTTCTTTTCTTAACTCAATCGCTTCCTTTTCGTAATCAGCAAATAATTTCCCCGAAGTAATTATTAAATTATTCCTCCCGGTGCTGCCCAATTTATATTCATTTGTAAATTTAATTGCTCCCCCCGGGCAAGCCCTTTCACACTCTCCGCAGAATATACATTTACCCAAATCAATCGAAAGAGGATTTACTTTTATTGCATTAGTCGGACAAACATTTTCGCAGTCTGAGCAACCGCTGACACATTTCGACTCGTCAATTATAGGGTATCCGCGATGTGTAGATAAAATCTTTGCGTTTTTAATATCAGGAATTGCCTGGTAACCGTGCTGTCTTCTAAGTTTAATTAAGTCTAACATTTTTACCTAAACTAATTTTACAAATCGAATCCGCTGTAAGAAAGATTAAAGCTTTTATTGCATAAAGGAAAATCAGAAATTCCTTCGTTCCGTACCGCAAGCGAAACTGCAAACCAGTTGTGAAACGAGGGATCCTTTATTTTTATTCTTTTTATTTTACTATCGTTACCGGTTAGAATAACATGAGCAAGTTCACCGCGCCACCCTTCTGCCAACGAAACAACTAATCTATTTGGCTCAAGTGGACTTATAGCTTTATAAACATCTCCCTCAGTAAAATTTTCCAATTGATCATTAATAATCTTTACTGATTGTTGGATTTCAATAAAACGAATATAACTACGCGCAAAAACATCGCCTGAATTTAGAGTAAGCTTATGTACAGGAAAAAATTCATAAGCGCCGAACGGGTGATCTGAGCGTATATCAACAGCAACCCCGCTTGCCCTTGCTGAAGGTCCTACCATTCCAATTTCTAATGCCGTAGCTTTATCAACAACACCTGTTTTCTCAAATCGTTCTAAGACCGACGCTGAAGAAAATAAAACCTCTGCAGCAAGAGCAGTCTCATCATTTACCTGATTTATGGTCGAGGATATATTCTCTCTAAGCTCCGGGGAAATATCGAAATTTACTCCGCCTGGTATAATCAAGCTTCTACCAAAACGATTACCGCAAATTGCCATAGTTGTATTAATAATCTTCGTCCTCAGCGCACCAAAAACCGAGTTCCCTGTTAAATATCCAACATCGTTTGAAAGAGCTGACAAGTCTCCCAGGTGTATTGCTATTCTTTCCAGCTCAAGAGCTATAGTGCGTATTAGCTTAGCCCTTCGTGATATAGAAATATTGCATAGAGCTTCAGTAGCTCGCGCAAATGTTCCTGCATGACCGATAACTGTGTCACCTGCTATTGATTCAGAAAGCTTTTGAAGGTATCCAGGGCGACCATTGTTTTTTACAAACAACTCCTCCACTCCCCTATGCTGAAATCCAAGCTTTATTTCAAGATGATATATCTTTTCACCATGACAAGAAAATCTAAAATGTCCGGGCTCTATTATTCCTGCGTGAATTGGACCTACGCCTACTTCATGAACCTCCTCACCCTTCATACTAAAAAATTCATAGGGAATTTCGGAGCTGTCTATTCCAGCAATACCTTTCCTTAAAGGCTTTAACCAGGGATGACCTTCCGGCTTGATCTTGTATTGCTCAAAAAACTCTCTTTCAAATAAATGAGCCGAAGGTATTTCTGGAGTAATTGATTGAAATTCTTTTTGTGAAGTAAACTTAGTTGAAGCTATAAAAAGCTTTGAAGCATTATCATCGGCGGCAATTGCATACAATACAACATCACCGTTTTCTGTATCCCCGAAAAATTGTACTAATCTTTTTCCGCTTTTAATTTTCTCTATTAATTGATCTCTTAAATCTTCTACCTTCAATCGCGGAATATCGTTTAACAAAACCGACTGAAGATTCTTTATTTCTATCCAGCTCAATTAAAACTCCAAATTAATGAAAGAAACCGGCGGCATTATTCAAAAGAGTAAACATTTGCTGCGGCATATTTATTCCGATTATCAAAAGAATGAAAAGCAAAACTAACTGCGGAGCATAAGCGCTAAAACCTAATCTCTGGTCTTCCGGTTGTTCGGGTGATACTTCACCGAAAGCCATCTTAAATACTGTGCCGCCCATTCCAAATGTTATTATTATTAAAAATATAAAGAAAGGTATTGCAAGCCAGCTCATTCCGCTTAACCAGAGGGCTTTGACTATTAGAAACTTACTTAAGAAAACTGGAAAAGGAGGCATTCCAATTATAGCAAGTGTTGAAGCAATCCATAGCCATCCGGTGCGTGGGTCTTTCTTTAACAATCCGTTAACGTCGTCAATCTTTTTACTCTTATACAAATGAAGAATATTTCCCGATGTTAAAAACAACGAGGCTTTCGATAAAGAGTGAGCAAGTATATGAAGCATTACAGCAAAGACGCCAAACTTTCCCAGCGATATTCCAATGAATATAATTCCCATATTTTCTATCGAAGAATAGGCAAGCATTCGCTTGTAGTTCTTTAACCTTAGCATAAATACTGCGCTAACCATTATCGATAGAAAACCTGTTAAAAGAAAAAGAAAATTTGAGAAACTTTCTAAGTGTGCGCGTATTAGAATTTCCTGCACCCGAATTAAACCGAGCAATGCGGAATTAAGCAGCGTACCTGATAGTAATGCGGATACTGGCGAAGGTGCCTCGGAGTGAGCATCAGGAAGCCAGGCATGTATAGGAGCAATTCCTATCTTTGTTCCAAGTCCTACGAATATAAAAGCAAATGAAACTTTTAACCAGAATGGATTTATTTCAGCTGCCCGGTTATATAAATCATTAAAGTAAAGAGAGTTTATACTTCTGCTTCCTATTGAAAGAAGAATTATTCCGACAAACGCCAGCGCTATTCCTATTGAACAGATAAAAACATATTTCCACGCAGCTTCAAGCGACGATTTCTTCTTTTCAAAATAAATTAGTATCGCGCTTGTCAATGTTGTTGCTTCTACAAAAACCCATAACAACGCCAAATGTGTCGATAAAATTACCCCGGTCATTGCAGCTACAAATAAAAGAATCTCAATAGTGTAAATCGATTCCTGCTTAGCATTCAGGTTGTGAGCTTTAAAGTAAAACAAGCTGTAAACCGAAACGCTTGCAAATACAATAGTCATTACTGAGAAAAAGAAAATTCCGATAGAATCAAATTGAAAATATGATATCAACCAATTAGGAAGTATGTACCATTCAATATTTAGCCATTGGGCAACTGACACTAAAATATAGATAGTAGCGGTGCCAACTAGTGCAATACGATTGACAATTCTATTCTTAACAATCAAACTTATGACGCCGAATAACACCGGGAGAAATAGCACAAGACTTATCATCGTTAATCCTTCAATTCAGTCAATACGTCAATATGATTACCATCGTACATCTCCTGGATTTTGTTAAAGAAGATTACGAATAAGAAAATACCAACGAACAAATCCAAAAGAACACCGATATTTACGAGCATCGGCATTTCGTTAGCAACAGAAAGCGATAGAAGGAAAATCCCGTTCTCTAACATCATGTAACACAAAATATGAGTGATGATTCTTTTACGGTTAACTATCAAAAATAAACTTGATACAATAAGGACTATTGAAATTCCAAAGTAAAGAGGTTTAATTCCTGCATTTGTTTTTGCTGCCCAGAATGCTGCTACAAACCCGAACATAAAAATAGCGCTTGCAATAAGCACGGAATAAAATTGTGATATGTATGGCTCTATCTCTCTACCGATTTCATTTTTACGAATTACCTTTAATAAAAAATAGGGTATAACGATAGTCTTAATAATTAGCGTCTCAACAATTAGAAAAGCAATGTTTAGCCAGTTGATTTCTTTTATATCTACAACTACCAGTAAGAAAAGAAGTGTGCCCTGTAAAGCCAAAATTTTTACGTATGCTTCTATCCTGCTTGCGGCAAAAACGTACAGCATACTAGTACCAAGCAGAATTATAATTATGTTCGACACATTTGGCGTTGTTATGGGTTTTTGTAGAAGCAACAACATTGACAAGCGCGATACTAATTTATTTTGAAAAGAAGAAATCGTCGCTTGAAGCTGCGTGGAAATATG
>JAJYOQ010000125.1 GCA_021796135.1 Bacteroidota bacterium | reverse complement strand
AAGCGTTTCAGCAGTTTGGCGGAAAGTACCTCTTCAGCGATTATTATTTATAAAGATGAATATTTTGTTTATGCCAATAAAGCGGCTGAAAAATTGACCGGATACTCAGAGAATGAATTGAAAAAACTAAAATTCTGGGAAATTGTTCATCCGGATTTTCAAGAAATTGTTAAACAGAGGGGGACTGACCGTCAGCACGGGATTCAAGTTCTTAATCGATATGAATTTAAAATTATTAATAAAGACGGGGATGACATTTGGATAGATTTCACTGCCGGGTCGATTGAATGGAAGGGTGAACTTGCTGCTATCGGAACAGCTTTCGATATTACTTTGCGTAAGCTTGGCGAAGAAGAGATTAGAAGGCTATACCGAGGAATAGAACAAAGTCCGACTTCAATATTAATTACGGATACAAAAGGCAATATAAAATATGCTAACTCCAAAGTACTGAGCATTACCGGTTACAAGCTTGAAGAAGTTATTGGTCAGAATCCAAGGATATTTAGTTCAGGCGAAAAATCTAAAGAGGAATATAAAGAACTCTGGGATACAGTTCTTTCCGGCAAGGTATGGTACGGTGAACTACATAATAAAAAGAAAAACGGTGAACTTTATTGGGAGTCCGGTTCAATTTCTCCGATAATGAATGATAAAGGCGAGATTACAAATTTTATCGGAATTAAAGAGAATATTACCGAACAGAAGAAAATGATATCGGAGCTGGTTGAAGCAAAAGAAAAAGCCGAAGAAATGAATCGCGCCAAATCAAGTTTCTTCTCTAATATGAGTCATGAATTGCGCACTCCGCTAATAGGCATACTGGGATTTTCCGATCTGCTTAAAGGGGAACTTGAAGGCAGTAACCTTTATCATATGGCTGAAACTATTAATATCAGCGGCAATAGATTACTTAATACGCTTAATCTCATTCTTCAAATTTCTAAGATTGATTCGGGCAAATTCGAGATCAAATTAGAAAGTTTTAATATTATAGAAATAATTAACGAAGTTATAAATCTTTGGAAAATTACTGCCGATAAAAAAGGGATGTATCTAAAAATTGAAAATTCTTCCGAACCGCTCACTCTCAATTCAGATAAACAATTGCTTTATGAAATATTAAACAATCTTATCAGCAATGCTATTAAATATACGGAAAGCGGCGGTATAACCGTAAAGCTTTATCAAACCGGCGAAGGTAATAACCGTTGGATTACCATTCAGGTAATAGATACAGGTATCGGAATTTCAGAAGAGAATCAGAAAATTATTTTCCAGGAGTTCCGGCAGGCAAGTGAAGGGTACTCAAGATCATTTGAAGGCACCGGACTTGGATTGACTATCAGCAAAAGGTTGACTGAAGCATTAGGCGGAAAAATTTCGGTAGAAAGTCAATTAGGCAAAGGCACAACATTCCAGATTAAACTTCCTGTCAATTATTCAATTGAAGCGAATAAATCAATTGAAAGTCCGAAACCAATGAGTTTAGAAATTAAGACTAATATTAATCATAATTTCCAAAATAATAATTTAATCACGGAAATATTGCTGGTTGAAGACGATCCTGTATCTACGGATGTAACTAAATTATTTTTAAGAAACCTTTATAAAGTAAGCACATGCGATAATGCCGAAACAGCTATTCAAATGGCTAAGCAAAATAAGTATGCTGCAATTTTAATGGATATAAATCTTGGGGTCGGGAAAAATGGTTTAGATGTCGCAAGTGAAATTAGAAAATTAAAGGATTACACAAAAATTCCCTTAATAGCCGTGACGGCTTATGCAATGAAGGGAGATAAAGAAAAATTTTTAGCTGCAGGCTGCTCACATTATTTATCAAAACCCTTTACGAAGGATGAAATTATTAAAATTCTTAGTCAAGCCCTTGACACATTGTAATATTGCATTTTTTTATATATTGAACAATATTAAATTAATTTTTATTTTAATTTTAAAATAAATTTTCGATTATAAATTGAAAAAGTTTTTTGTATAATTTCCCGAATTTGGGGGTTAAAGATGTCGAAACTAGTTAATATTAAAGATTTCAGTGAGGGGTTAGAATTATCCGATCCGATAAAAAATAAATTTGGTCAGGTATTGCTTTCTGCCGGTACTATTATAGATGAAAAGCATATTAAATTATTAAAAATATGGGGCGTTGAGACTATTTCAGTTAAAGGGGAATCAGAAGTTGAATCTGAAGTTAAATATGATGAAATTTCAGTAAGCAAAGCAGAATTAAACCTCAAAGAACGACTCTCCTGGACCCCTAAAAACGATAACGAAAAAGATTTATATCAGACCGCTCTGCAAAATGTTCTTGAAAAAGATTTCAGTTAAGCAAAATTATGGATATTACAAGCAGAATTTTCAATGGGATCAGTAATTTACCGACGCTGCCGACGGTTTACACCACTATTTCCGAAGCTATGGAAGATCCGAATATTAATTCGGATAAGATTGCAAAAATTATTTCTACTGACCAGGCATCTTCTTTCAAAATATTGAAAGTAGCTAATTCACCTTTCTACGGATTTCACGGGAAGATGGATACTATTTCTAAAGCAATTCTTTATCTCGGTTTTAATGAAATCAAGCATATCATATTTGCGCTATCGGTAATTAACTTTTTTTCAAAGGATAAATTATTTACCCGATTTAGTCCTTTAGATTTTTGGGCTCATTCAATCGGGGTAGGTATTGCTACCAGACTGATCGGCAGTGAATCAAAAGAAAAAAATCTTGAAAATTATTTTTTAGCAGGAATTTTTCATGATATAGGGAAGCTGCTTTTCTTTGAATTTGCCCGGAAAGAATATGCTGATGTTTTAGAACTTGTAGAAACTAAAAAATGCAGAATTAAAGATGCGGAAGTTGAGGTTTTAGGAGTTGACCATGCGAAAATAGGGCAAATGCTGGCGGAAAAATGGAAACTGCCTTTATTAATTCAACAGGCGATATTATATCATCATACCGGTACGGCAGCAGGAACACCTGATAAACTAATAGCTTCTGTTCATATCGGGAATATATTAGCAAGGATTTTAGAAATGGGATATGGCGGAGATAATATAATTCCGGAGCCGAATACTAAAGTTTGGGAAATATTAAATATACCTAATAATTTCTTTTTGAACAGCAGAAAATCCTTAAAAAACGATTTTGAACAAACTGTTAGATTAATGTTAGTCGAATAAACATAATGGGCGTGAATTATGATAAATAAAATGATGGAAGATTTAGTGCGGTTTAATCAGACCGCAAAAATTGGGGTGCCGGAGCCGGAAATTATTTCGGAAGGAATAAACGTTTTCAAAAATGTTCCCGGTTTTATGTCCTCTTCAATATTTTTACTAAACCCTGTAGATTTCGACTTCAATTTTAAGTTTTCTACATCCCCGCAGATAGAAGATACAATTAAATTAAACTTTCAAAAATTAATTGACGATGGGGTAATTGCTAATGTATTAAACTCGGAAGAAATTATCGAGAATAGCCTAGTCAATGAATTAAACGAAGTTTTTTATAACATTATTATTCCGTTGACAGCTCCTTCAAGCATGATCGGGATAATTATTTTATTGCTGGAAAGTCCTTTAAATGATCAACAGGTTTTAGGACTTTGTAAAATTCATTCTAATTATTTTAGTACTCTTCTGGACAATTATCATCTGAACCGCGAAATAAAAAAGCTTACGGAAATTACCGATCAAACCATTGCCGCAAATACTGAAGATATAGTACAAAGCACGCGTGAATTAAAAAACATTTTGGATTCGGTTCAGGTTGGTATAATTATAGTCGACAAGATTACAAATACCATCATAGATATTAATTTGACTGCAGTCGGATTTATAGGGAATGAAAAAGACAATATTATAGGTTCCCAAAGGAAGGAACATTTTCTGTTTTTGGAAAGGAAATCCTCCGATAATAATATCTTATCTGATCAGGAAGGGTTGCTTAAGAGGAACAACGGGAAACTAATTCCTATAATAATGACAAGTGCGGAAATTTCCCTGGGGAATCAGGATTATTATATTGAAAGTTTTATTGATATTACCGAACGGAAGCAGATGGAAGAAGCTCTTCAGAAAGCTCATTTTGAGCTGGAGCGCAGGGTTGAAGAAAGGACATTTGAACTATCGCAGACAAATGAGAAACTACAAAAAGAAATCCGTGAAAGACTTAAAGCAGAAGATGAGCTTTTGAAACTATATTGGGCAGTCGAACAAAGTCCTACCGCTATAATTATAACAGATTTGAAGGGGACGATTGAATATATAAATCCGAGATTTACGGATTTGACCGGATATAAATTTGAAGAAGCAGTCGGTAACAATCCGAGATTCTTGAAATCAGGCAGCGTGCCTGCGGAACAATATAAATTACTCTGGGAAAATTTAAGCAAGGGCATTGAATGGCGTCATGAATATATAAATAAGAAAAA
Organism: Bacteroidota bacterium; assembly: GCA_021796135.1. The sequence continues at coordinate 5,309 of JAJYOQ010000125.1, read as the reverse complement.
GAACGGTGATCTCTTCTGGGTTTCTTCATTTATTTCTCCCATAAGAAATGCTCACGGAGAAATTACACATTATCTTAGCGTGCAGGAAGATATAACCGATAAGAAACGTTTTGAAAAAGAATTGCTCGATGCAAAAGAAAAGGCGGAACAGTCAAACAGATTAAAGTCTGTGCTGCTTAAAAATATGAGTCATGAATTCCGGACTCCATTGATTGGCATACTTGGCTTCTCTCAAATTCTTACTGACCTTGTCCCGGATGACGAACAAAAAGAGATGGTGGTCAGTATTGAATCTTCGGGTAAAAGGTTATTATCTACTTTAGACGGAGTGTTGACTCTTTCTCAATTGGAGTCGAATGAATTACCGGTAAAGATTGAAAAATCTAACTTATCGGCACTAATTAATAGTTGCGCCGCTCCTTTTGCAAAAGCTGCGAAAACTAAAAATCTTGATTTTCATATTGATATTAAAGATGACAATGTTTATTCCGAACTTGACACACAATTAATAACTAAGGCACTTTCCAACATATTGGATAATGCGGTTAAATATACAGACAGCGGATCGATAACAGTTCAGTTAGATACTATAACTAATAATCATCAGCCATTATCTCAAATAAAGGTAATTGACACAGGTAAGGGAATTGCATTAGAAAATCAATCTATAATATTTGAGGCATTCAGGCAGGCGAGTGAAGGTTTAGACCGGAATTATGAGGGATGCGGACTCGGGTTGACGATTGCCAGGAAAATGATTGAAATGACCGGCGGCAGTTTAACCGTTGAGAGCAAATTAAATTCAGGTTCAGCTTTTATTATTTCTTATCCTTTATCGGATAGTTCGGTTAAGAAGGACATTAATAAAAATGATATACTTCATAATAAGAGTTTAAAAGCCATATCCTCTTTAAAGACTCCGAATATATTATATGTTGAAGACAACCCGATTAACCAGCAGGTAGTAGTATTCTTTTTGAAGAAGAATGTTAATCTGGATTTAGCCAATGACGGGGATGCAGCATTGAAAAAGGTCATAGAGAATAATTATGACTTAATATTAATGGATATAAATCTCGGACCCGGAATTGACGGGATAGAAGTCTCAAAAGAGATAAGGCGGATTGAATCCTACAAAAATATTCCTATAATTGCAGTAACCGGATATGCAGCGCTAGGCGACCGGGAAAGATTTCTAAGAGAAAGTTTTAACGAATATCTTCCGAAGCCCTTCTATAAAAAAGACATTTTATCGGTAATTGATAAATTATTGAGCGAAAGAGTGACTGTTAATTAGACAGAATTCTTTATTTAGTTTGAATCGTCTCTATGCACAGTATCCGGTGAAAAAGCCGGTAAACATACTGCAATATATTCAGCTCCGTTTGCCTCAGGAGTGCTATATTGCACCCATTCTCCTTTACTGATTAATATTGCTTCATTTTCATGCACATCCACATGCCCGCTTTTTGACTCTACTCTGAGAGTCCCCTTTAATACTACCGTATATTCATCAAATTCAGGCTTTTGCCCCGGCTCAACCCATCCTCCCGGACTCTTCATCCTTGCGATACTTACATCACTTGATCCTGAATTAACCCTTCCGAAATATTCTTCAATAATTTTTGGCTTATTTCCCGCTGACTTTATAATTGATGGTTTATCTATAAATTTACCCATGGGTTAGATCCTTTATATTTTTAATATTAATCATTAAACTAAAAATATAAAAAATCTTCGATCATGTCATCCCTGCAAAAGCAAGAAACCATCATTCTTCGTAGGAACATCATTTATGATGTTCCATTATCCCGCAGGGACAAATATATCAGCAGCCCTACCATTCCTTCAAATCGGTAATCTATTCCCGGTAATATTTTGCGTAGCATCAATTAATTATTTATCTTATAAAATATAAATTCTTTTATATATTCACAGCAAAATAAATTCGAGGAAGCTCATGAGATTTTCATTAAACGTTGATCATATAGCCACATTGCGGAATGCAAGAGGCGAAAATCAGCCCGACCCTGTAACTGCCGCATTAATCGCTGAGCAAGCCGGAGTAGACGGTATAGTTGTTCACTTGCGTGAGGACAGGCGTCATATAAACGAGCGGGATGTTCGTTTATTAAGGGAATTATTATCAACTAAACTTGATCTTGAAATGGCAGCCACGGATGAAATAATTAAAATTGCCTGCGATATAGGTCCGGAGCTATCCACCATTGTTCCTGAACGCCGGCAGGAATTAACCACCGAAGGCGGCATAAACGTAATCGATAATATTGTGAGATTAAAAGACACAATAAGTGATCTGCATAAATTTGAAATTGAAGTTTCACTTTTTATCGAACCAACAATTGAGCAGATAGATGCGGCAGCATCGATTGATTCGGATTATATTGAAATTCACACCGGAATATTTGCTAATGCAGTTTCGGAAGAAGAACAATTTGATGAGCTTGAGAAAATAAGAATTGCGGTAAAGCAGGCGAAAAAACTCGGACTGGGAGTCAATGCCGGGCACGGTCTTGATTATAATAACATTAAAATATTCCGTGAAATTCAGGGCATTGATGAAGTCAGTATAGGGCATGCAGTTATTGCGCGGGCGCTATTTACGGGACTTAAAGAAGCAGTGCAGGACATGATCAAGTTAACAAAGTAGATAGTTTTTATCTTGAATAATTCACTGTCTGCATTAAAGCTAAAACTGGATTATCATTATAACGCATTCGATAAATCGAAAATCTCACCCGACCCTCTGCAGTTTCTGCATCTTTTTGACGATGAAAAAAATATTGAGTCCATCGGATTTATTGCCTCGGTTATGGCTTACGGGAATGTCGTTCAAATTATTAATTCGCTTAATAAAATTTTAGAGATTACCGGCGGGAAACCTTTTGATTTTATCAATAATTACAGCCATGCGAAGGATAAATCATATTTCAAAAATTTTAAGCACCGATTTTATTCATCGGAGGATATTCATCTTCTTTTTTTAGTACTGCATAAAGTTTATAAAGAATATGAGTCTTTGAAAAATCTTTTCCTTGACACTTATAATAAAGATGAATTCACTATTAAAGATTCCTTAAACCGGTTTTCTATTAATTTATTAAGCGCTGCTGAAAAAGAAAATCCGGATACACAGTTATCATCAGGGATAAAGTTTATGTTTCCGTTACCGCAAAAGGGGAGTGCATGCAAAAGGATGAATTTGTTTTTACGCTGGATGGTAAGGAAAGACGAATTAGATTTCGGAATCTGGCAAAATGAAATTGCAAAGAATAAATTGATTATTCCCGTTGATACGCATGTAGCAAGGGTTTGCAAATCCATAAAGCTTACAAGAAGGAAGATAGCAGATTGGAAAATGGCGGAAGAAATTACTGCCAATTTAAGGAAAATAGACCCTGAAGATCCAATTAAATATGATTTCGCTATTTGTCACATCGGAATGCGCAAAATAAAATTCTAAAATATATTGAATAAAGGTTTGCTTTTGAAATCATTTATTCAAATATTCACAATCATTTTTCTCCAATTTAAGATAAGGAGTTGTTATTTATGGCAGAACAAAAACCATCTTCTTCCGGATTCAAACCTTACATCGCATCTGATGTTCAAATACCTGAATTTACTTTAAAAGCTATTATCCTTGGCGCTATATTCGGGATAATATTCGGAGCTGCTTCAGTTTATTTAGGATTGAAAGTCGGGTTAACGGTAAGCGCTTCTATTCCGATTGCAGTTTTAGCTATCTCAATATTTAAGAAGATAGGCAATTCAACTATTCTTGAAAACAACATGGTACAAACAATAGGATCTGCGGGAGAATCAATAGCCGCAGGAGTTGTTTTTACTTTGCCCGCTCTTTTATTTCTTCCGGGCGGGAGAAATTATTTTCAGTATTTCCAAATTTTTGTACTTGCGTTAGCAGGAGGAATTCTGGGAATATTATTCATGATTCCATTAAGAAGGTCATTAATTGTTAAAGAACACGGAGTGCTTCCTTATCCGGAAGGCACTGCCTGCGCTGATGTGTTAGTCGCCGGCGAAAAGGGCGGTAATTTGGCTAAAAAAGTTTATTACGGATTGGGTATTGCATTCCTATATAAATTATTCATGTCGATATTAGGATTATGGAAAGATGTTCCGGCTTATGTATTCGGCAGGTATTCTTCGCTGCCGAACGGGACGATTAACGGTGAGATTACGCCTGAACTGCTCGGAGTCGGCTAGATTATCGGACCTAAGATTTCGGGTATAATGGTAGCAGGTGTAGTGCTTTCATGGATTGTACTGATACCTTTAATTACACTACTCGGAAATAATCTTTCTGCAATTTTCCCTCCGGGGAAAGTTCTAATTTCGCAAATGTCCGCCGGGGATATTTGGAGTAATTACATCCGATATATCGGTGCCGGCGCTGTTACATTCGGCGGAGTCGTAACACTGATTAAAACACTTCCTACAATAGTCAGCGCATTTAAAGATTCATTTAAAGACTTAAAAGAAAGCCGTGCGAACAAGACAAGCAGTAATGATAATAAAGAAAGAACGTCTAAAGATATGCCGTTGATCTTTGTACTTGGCGGCAGTTTAGTACTTATTATCTTTATGTCGCTAATACCGACCATACCTACCAATCTGCTTTCATCAATAATGGTAGTAGTATTCGGGTTCTTCTTTGTAACGGTATCCTCAAGAATTGTAGGAATTATCGGATCATCATCAAACCCGATATCAGGAATGACGATAGCTACTTTAATGGCTACATCGTTAATATTTGTAGGCATCGGATGGACAGGTGATTTTTATGAACCATTGGCATTGGTAGTCGGTTCAATAGTTTGTATAGCCGCAGCAAATGCCGGTGCTACTTCACAGGATCTTAAAACCGGATATATAGTCGGAGCTACCCCAATCAAGCAGCAGATCGGATTAATGATCGGAGTACTTGCATCCGTAATAGCAATCGGTTTTACACTTCTTTTATTGGAAAAGGCAGTCGGAATCGGTCCTATTACTCCTAATCATCCAGATCCATTGCCGGCTCCTCAAGCAACACTAATGGCAACAGTAATAAAAGGATTACTAAGCAGAAATTTGCCATGGGCGTTAGTAATAATAGGTATGGGAATTTCTTTAGTTATGGAGCTGAGCGGAGTTTCGTCATTGGCATTTGCAGTAGGTGCTTATCTTCCGCTTTCCTCGACCACACCGATATTTATCGGCGGACTAGTTAAATGGTTTGTTGACAAGAGAAAAAAATCAAAAGAAGCCGAATCGGATATATCGGA
>JAJYOQ010000124.1 GCA_021796135.1 Bacteroidota bacterium | reverse complement strand
ATAGAAATATTTTCAATCATTTTCATCCTAAAATAATTAGTATTAATAACCTATCAAATTTACAAATAAATAATAAATGAAATAGATATTTTATAAATATTTTAATATTAAATTATTTTGAATAAAACATAATTTAAACAAAAGTTCGCTTGATGAAGCTGATAATATTTTGGTCGTGTGAATTTAACAATTCTTCGGGAGTTCCAATAAAATATATTTTACCATCGTGCATCATAGCAACTTTGGCTGCAACATTTTTAACACTATACATGTCATGGGTAACCACTACCGAAGTAACCTTAATTTTTGCACTAAGTTCATTAATTAAAGTGTCTATCGAGTCTGACATTATAGGATCAAGTCCGGTAGTTGGTTCATCATACAAAATATAATCTGGATTAGTAACAAGAGCTCTGGCGAGCCCGACGCGTTTTTTCATCCCGCCGGAAAGCTCCGCCGGTTTTAGATTATTCATGCCGGTTAGTCCGACAAGTTCAAGTTTTTCATTTACAATAGTTTTTATTTTATCTTTTGAATAGCTGATATCTGATTCATCTAAAGGCAGAGCAACATTTTCTTCCACAGTCATCGAGTCAAAAAGTGCAGCTCCCTGAAATAGAAATCCGAATTTCTTTCTCAGCTTATATAATTCCTTTTGGGATAAATCACTAACGATTTGGTCTTCAACTTTAACGAAACCACTATCTGGTTTAAGCAGCCCCACAATATGTTTTATAAGTACACTTTTCCCGCATCCGCTCCGACCAATAATTACTAATGTCTCCCCTTTTTCGATAATCAAATTCACACCGTTTAGAACGATATTTTTACCGAAGCTTTTATGTAGATTTGAAATTTCGATCATATAAACTTAAAAAATTTAAATAATGACATTGAAATATTAAAACAATTTTAGATTACATGTCAAAATAAGCCAATATATTAACTATTTCCTATTTGCCGGGATTATATGTTTGACGACATCACAGGGTAAACAAGAAGATGTAATAAATCCATTTCTAATTTTCATAATTCTATACAATTTCCCGCCTGCAAATTGTCCGAAAAAAAATGCTGATACTAATACCGGATAGGTAATAAAAGCAAATCCTATTCCGGACAAAAAGCGCAAAGCAATAATAAAAGGGACCGGAACATGGATGGATAGTGCCCACTGAAGTGAAAACTTTCTTACATTAGCCCTCCAGTATCCGAATGGAATATTAAATATAAAAACTATTGCAGCAACATATAATAATTTCATAATATTTATTTTATATAAGTCCTTGTAATTACAAATAAATTTTTAATAAATTGAAAGTTAAAATAATGTTCTTTTAATAAAAAATGAACTTTGTTTAATATTCATTCAGGGTTATTATTTTGCTAAAAGATAATTTTCATAGGATTTAGGATTAATTAAAATTAATACTATCAGAAAAATAAAAGGTTCAAATGGGAAAACGAGTTTGTGTTTTTTGCGCGTCAAGTGATCTCTCAGATAATATTTATTTAGATTCAGCATTCCGGCTTGGTGAAATTCTTGCTGAAAATTCAATAGATGTTTCTTACGGCGGCGGTATGGCCGGGTGCATGGGAAAACTAGCTGACGGTGCTTTAAGTAAAGGAGGAAAGGTTTTTGGTGTTATTCCAAAATTCATGTTCGAATTGGAATGGGGTAATGATAAAATTACGGAATTAAAGATTGTAAACTCATTAAGCGAAAGAAAAGAAACTCTCCTGGAAACTGCAGATGCTACTGTTGTACTGCCAGGGGGCTCCGGGACATTGGAAGAATTGTTTGAAGCAATTACTTTAAAAAGACTTGGAGTTTATTTAAATCCAATTATTATCGTAAACATAAAAAATTATTATAACCCTTGTATTCAATTGCTTGAAAATTCAATTGAAGAGAAGTTTATGGATGAGAGGAACAGGCAAATGTGGAAAGTAGTTGACAATGTCGAAGACGTTTTATCAGCTATTGAACTTTCTTCCAGCTGGTCTTCAGATTCAAAGCATTTTGCTACTGTTAGAAAGCCATAAGACATTTATTAATGTGTTTGTATAAAAGTAAAATTTATTAATTTAATTTTCTAGCTATTACTATTGGTTTTTTAAATGTTTCTATAGTTCCCATATTTGAATTTATTGCTTCAAGGTAAACAATATAAATACCGATCCGAAGAGGGTTGCCTGTGTCATCTAAGCCGTTAAAATTGATGTAACCATTCGAACCGCTCGGCTGATTATTTAATAAAGTTCTTACAAGCCTGCCCAGACTATCAAAAATTTTAACTCTTATTTGGGAAATATTCTGCGATAGTGAATAATTAATAATTGCAAAATCTTCATATCCGTCATTATCTGGAGAAAAGGGATTCGGTGATATGGATATTTTAGCTGTCAGGTTATTATTTATGGAAAGAATACTATTTTGTTTTGACGGTGTAGCTCCGGATTTATTAACAGAACTGCTCCAATTAAATGAATCATTTCCGTTTATTCTTGTATTTATTCTTTCTAATGAAATATTCTTTGTGCTGATAAAATTTTTATTATGCCAATCCGGATTATACCTCACAGAATCAATTGTTTTCCCATAAGAATCTTTTAAAAGAATTAACTTGCCGCTATTCGTCAACCCAAGTGACGAAGTTTCCATAATATTCATGTATGGATAATTCTCTAATGAATATCTTTTTATCATTATTGAATCGGCTCCAAGAACAAAATAAGAAAAAGGAGGAATAAATTTGTCCAGGTTTGAAATTATAAACTCATTTTGCTTTTCATCCGCGATCTTCCAATTTTTTAGATTTATCATTTTATCGCTATTATTAAAAAATTCTAAGAACTCGCAATTATCAAAATCCGGTTCATACATTATTTCATTAATTATAACAGAGCCAAAAGCATTGCCAATCGGCAATATTTTATAATAATTATTATTGGAACTATCCTGATCATCCTTGCATATTATTCGAGCATAAAATGCTTTTTCTTTTTGAATATCTTCAATTAAATAATTTAAAGTAATTATCAATGAATCATTAGCTGATAGTTTCAAATTTTCAGTTGAAGTAATAATGTCATCTGGTAATGAGTCCAAATCAGTATCTTCATAAACCTCACAATAAAATGACTCCTCGCTAATTCCATTATTTTGGACTAATAGTTTAATCTCAACATTTTGTCCTGAAACTGGATTAGCAGGATCAAAAATTATATCTTTAAGAATTAAATCTGATTCCCGGGGAGAAACTGAATTGATAAATCCCGGAGTACCGTTTTGCACCATTGAGTTTTTCCAATTGCTGTCAATACTGTCATAAAGTAAATTTATTCTTTCATCTGAAATTCCTTTGTCGTTATTTGCAGAATAAATGTAATAATCGAGAGTATCTCCGGCTGGATTTAATAACCAGATAGGTCTATCAACAGTATTTGCCATTCCTGACGAACCGAAGAAATTCTCTTTAATTTTTAAGATTAAAGAACCCGGCTTTAAGAGAGAACTATAAATCCCTCCGGAAATATCATATTCATTTTGGAAAATAACAGCAAATGATTTCGGAGGTAATTTAGTGCCATATCCCGCAGATATTATATTATTTGGCTGTGAAGAATAATATTTAATCCTAAAGTTATTTAAATCGATTGTATCAATAATGCTTGGGTTATATAACTCGACAAATTCATTATTACCGGATTGAGGGTTAAACATAACTTCGCTTAATATTACTTGCTTTGTAGTCTGACAAAAAAGCTGGACGGTTACTGTGAAGAATAAAATAAATATAGATTTCAAGTCTAAATCCCCCTTTAGAATTATTGGAAAAAATCATAATCAAGACAAATGTAAAAAGGAAAAAGGGAAAAGACAAAGACGAGAAAATAAATATTAATTATTGCTTAATACTTTTGGGCAATAATATCAAAAATTCTATTTGGGATTAATTTTAATAATTTAGCGCCAAATACTGTTGGAAAAGGAAATTGTATTATTGGCTTTTCTTTCTTGATGCCGGTGATTATGATTTTTGCTGCTTTTTCTACGGACATTAGAAAAGGCATTTTAAAATTATTTTTATCTGTCATTGGTGTTTTCACAAATCCCGGTTTTACAGTTATTACCTTTATGCCGTATTTTTTTAACTCAATTCTTAAACTTTCAAGAAGAATAGAAATAGCTGCTTTACTTGCACTATAGACACCATTTCTTGGGAAACCCCTTCCATCAGCAAGACTTGATACGCCTATTATATAACCATTGCTGTTCGCAATCATATTCGGAACAATTTCTGCCGCAAAACTTAAAAACCCGTTTACATTAACTTTGAATACTTCTTCAGATGAAAAATTATTAAAATTTTTTATACTTTGAGGTGAACTTATTCCGGAATTATAAATAAGCATATCAATACTTCCAAAAGTTTGTATTGACTCGGCTATTGCGTTTTTAACTTCCTCTTTTATTGTAACGTCACATTTTATAGAAATAATTTTTTTTTCGCCCGGGATATTTTTTATTTGCTCGTCAATTAATTCTTTTCTTCGTGCAAGTAAAGTTAAATTGCAATTCTCCATTAACAGTCGTTTAGCCAATTCAAGACCTATTCCGCTGGAAGCGCCGACTAAAAGTATATTCTTATTATTTAAATCAAGCATTAATTTCCTTATTTTATAAACTTATGTGAATATAATAGAAAATTGCATAAGAAAATTATCAAACTTATGATTAGGGCTTTCCAATTTATTAACAAATCATTATCTTTATATCAAAAATTATTCCAATGTTTGAAAATGATTTAATTAAAATATCTGAAGTTTTAGTAAGACCGGAAATTGCTAAAATTGAATTTTCCTGTAATGTAGAAAAATGCAAGGGTGCATGCTGTACATTAGAGAGCGAATATGGAGCACCGTTATTGGAAAATGAATTGAAAGAAATAGCAGATGTTTTAGAAAAAGCAAAAAAACATATAAGCGAGAAAAATAGAAAAATAATTGAAGAAAATGGATTTTTTGAAAAAAAAGAAGGGGAATATTTAACCCGAAGTGTGGAAAATAAAGATTGTGTTTTTGTATATTATGATAATAAAGTTGCAAAATGTAGTATTGAAAAGGTTTATTTTGAAGAAGGAACTGGTTTTAGGAAGCCGATTTCCTGTCATCTTTTTCCAATACGAGTTTCCAAATTTAGTGGGGATATATTAAGATATGAAAAATTTGAAGAATGCAGTCCTGCACTTGAAAAAGGCAAAGAAAATAATGTCAAGCTTTTAGATTTTTGTAAAGATGCATTAATAAGGTTATATGGTAAGAAATGGTTTTCAGAATTAAAGGAAAAGAACGGATGAAACAATGTTATCATTAAGTCAAAAATTATCACAGCAGCAGAAATTATCGCCGCAGCAAATACAGTATCAAAAACTACTGCAACTCAATACAATGGCACTGGAACAGCGGATAAAAACAGAACTGGAATTAAATCCAATTCTAGAAGAAATTTTAGACGGTGATCTGGAACAAATTCAGGAATCCGATGAAAAAGATAAAAGAGAAGAATCCGAAGGAACAGAGGATGATTTCGAAAGCAGTTCGAATGAAGAATTTGAACTAGAAGATTTTATGAATGATGTTGATTTTGAAGGTGATAGGGCAAATCGAAGTAAAGACGATGAAATATATCAACCGCTAGCGCCGTCTAAAGAAAGTCTTAGTGAACATCTTCTGGAACAATTGAGGATGTTAAATTTAAACGAAGATTTATTTCACCTTGGCGAAGAAATTATCGGAAGTCTTGATGCTGATGGTTATCTCAAAACTAGCTTACCGGAGATTTTGAAAGAATTGGATATGTTTGAACACATAACAATTAGTCCTGAAACTGCGGAAGGATTGTTAAAAAGGATTCAAACATTTGACCCCATCGGAATTGCCTCCAGAAATCTTCAGGAATGCCTTCTCATTCAATTAAAGAATTCATCTCATGATCCTTATTATACTTATTTAGCTAATGAAATGCTCGAAAAACATTTTCACGATTTTACTCAGCGTCGATTTGAAGCAATAAAATTAAAAATGAACCTCACCGACGAAGGATTGAAAGCTACGATTGATTTAATACAAAGTTTAAATCCAAAACCCGGAGACGGAAATATTGAATCGACTGAAATGAACCAAATAACTCCCGATTTTATAATTGAAAAGGTAGAAGATGATTTTATAATTACTTTGAATGACCGATCAGTTCCCTCAGTAACATTAAGTAAAACTTATCTTGAAATGATTGACAGTAATAGAAAGACTAAAAAAGCTTCCGAAAGGGAGAAAAATACTTATAAGTTTTTACGGGAAAAGTTTGAATCGGCTAAATGGTTTATTGCATGTATTCAGCAAAGAAGAGAGACATTAATGAAAATCATGCAGGCTATTGTTGAAAAACAGCATGAATTCTTTGACAAAGGAGCTAAATTTTTAAGACCGATGATATATAAAGATATAGCCGAAGAAATTAATATGGACATTTCAACTATTAGCCGTGTTGTAAACGGGAAGTATGTCCAAAGTCCGATGGGAGTTCACGAATTAAAATATTTTTTTAGTGAAGGTTTAAGTACGGATTCGGGGGAAGAAGTTTCCAATAAGCATATTAAGGAACGATTAAAAGAAATAATCGAATCTGAAGATAAAGATTCTCCCTATAGCGATGATCGTTTAGCTGAATTGTTAAATGAAGAAGGAATCCATATTGCCAGAAGAACTGTGGCTAAATACAGAGAACAGTTAAGGCTGCCGATTGCAAGATTACGCAGAGAATTATGATTAAATATTTCGGTGATGTTTTTTTAACATTTCTGATATTCGGTGTATTTGCATTTTTTCATACTTTGCTAGCTTCTAATAATTTTAAGTCTAAGATTATCGAAAAGTTCGGTAATCTTATTGCATTTTACAGATTATTTTATGTAGTTATATCTTTGGTCACTTTTTGGCTGGTATATACCTATGCCCCATACTCTGATCTTTATATTTACGATCTTCCCCGCCCGTTTGATTTATTAATTCTAATACCGCAATTTTTATCGTTAGCGGGACTTTTATGGTGTTTAAAGTTTTTCTCAGTAAAAGAATTTCTAGGGATTAATCAAGTTCTTAGGTGGAAAGAACGGCGCTACAATATTAATGAAAATGATGAGCAGTTAACTCTGCGAATTGAGGGACCTTATAAATATAGCAGACATCCTGCATATTTTTTTTCTATACTTTTTTTGCTATTCCGCCCTGAAATGAATCTATCTTATATTAGCTTATTAATCGCTATTATTTCTTATTTTTACATAGGTACTTTTTACGAAGAAAAAAAACTAGTAGAGAAATTCGGGGAAATATATATTGATTATCAAAAAAGAACTCCTAGAATAATTCCTTTCAAAGGGAGAATAAAAAAGTAATAATATTTGGAATAGGTCTTTTACGATAATAAAATTAAATATAAGAAACTCACATATGATAAAGGAATTGAAATAATGGAATTAACAATGCATGCGACTACTATAATAGGTGTTGTTCATAATGGAGAGTCTGCAATTGGAGGAGATGGTCAGGTTACGCTAGGAAATACTGTAATGAAGCATAATGCAATTAAAATAAGAAAAATTTCTAACGGAAAAGTATTATGCGGATTTGCAGGAGCTACTGCTGATGCATTTACACTGGTGGAAAAATTTGAAGAAAAACTGGAACAGTACCGGGGAAATGTTGGACGCGCAGCCGTAGAATTAGCAAAAGAATGGCGTTCTGATAAATATCTAAGGAAATTGGAAGCAATGCTTGCCGTAGTTGCCGAAGGAAAAGCATTAATAATATCGGGAAACGGCGATGTAATAGAACCGGACGATCAAATTGTTGCCATAGGTTCCGGAGGAATGTACGCACTTGCTGCAGCAAGAATGCTAAAAAAGTATAGTAATCTTAGTGCAAAAGAAATTGTTTCGGAAGCTCTAAAAACAGCTTCGGATATTTGCATTTACACAAACGATAAAATTCATGTAGAAGTAATTAAAGATAAAAATTGAATATGAAAAACAAAACAAATCATACACTCACCCCTTCTGAAATAGTTATTGAATTGGATAAATACATCATAGGTCAAACAGATGCAAAACGTGCCGTTGCAATCGCCTTAAGAAACAGATGGCGCAGACAGCAGGTTGCCGAAAGTTTGCGTGAAGAAATTATGCCTAATAATATAATTTTAATAGGACCAACCGGCGTAGGCAAAACAGAAATCGCTCGCAGACTGGCTAAGCTTGCGGATGCACCTTTTGTTAAAGTTGAAGCTTCTAAATTTACCGAAGTCGGATATGTAGGCAGAGATGTAGAGTCCATGATAAGGGATCTTGTAGATTATGCAGTAACCTTAGTCAAATCAGAAATGACTCTGCAGGTACAAGAAAAAGCTGAAAACCTGGCTGAAGAGAAAATATTAGATATTTTAATACCTCCTGTCAGGCGCACTGCTAACACCGGAGAAGCCACTGAAAATGACGAGAACAATGAAGCCATTCAGAACAAAAAAACCCGGGAATGGATGCGGGAAAAATTGAAAAATGGTGAACTTGATAAAAAATTGATCGAATTTGATGTTAATGTACAAAACGGTTTGGGTATGCAGGTTCTTGGACCATTTGGTATTGACGATCTAGGCATAAATTTTCAGGAAATTATGGGAAACATAATGCCTAAGAAGAAAAAGAAAAGAAAGACTTCAATTTCAGATGCTCGGGCAATTATAACTCAAGAAGAAGCTCAAAAATTAATCGATATGGAAATGGTACAAAAGGAAGCTATTGAACGAGTAGAGAACTCAGGAATTATATTTATCGATGAAATTGATAAAGTTGCAGGCGGAGGAAAAGGCTCCGGACCGGACGTTTCCCGCGAAGGCGTGCAGCGTGATCTGCTTCCGATTGTTGAAGGATCAAATGTTAACACAAAATATGGAGTTGTAAAAACAGATCATATTTTATTTATTGCCTCGGGCGCATTCCATGTTTCAAAACCATCGGATCTTATTCCGGAACTTCAAGGAAGATTTCCAATACGTGTGGAGCTAAAAAGTCTTACACAGGACGACTTTATCAAAATTTTAACAACACCTGAAAATGCACTGTTAAAACAATATAATGCGTTATTAGAGACTGAAGGCGTAAAATTGGAATTTACAACTGACGGCATAAGGGAAATTGCACGCATAGCTTCTGAAGTAAATGAACAAGTTGAAAATATTGGAGCACGTCGTCTGCACACAATCTTGACGACATTACTTGATGAAATTTTATTTAATGTCCCTGATAAGCTTCCAACTTCTACTGTAAAAGTAAATGCTAAATTCGTTAAACAAAAATTGGACAGTATAGTTAAAGACCGTGACCTGAGTAAGTTTATTCTTTAATTGTAAACATTATTTCTACTGACCGCAGTTGTAAAAGAGATTATCAACTGCGGTCCATCAGTTATTTTCACCTCAATTCATTAAAAATATCAGCTTAATTAAAATTCACTTCACTATTTATATAAAATTTTATACATATACCAGTAACTTTTTTACTGTATTCTAAGTCATAATATAACAGGCATTATATTGAATATAAATTAGTACTCACTGTTTATAATATTGTGCAAATATTTCTTAAGCTGGTCATTTCTTTCAAAGAAATATATAATAATGCAGGCACGAAGTTTGTTGGAATGGATCAGCAATATTTTAAAAATTAACCTTAAAAGGAGACTAAGATGGAAAATAAAAAACTTTTCATTTTTTCAATTCTAATATTTTCTTCATTAACTTTATTATATGCTCAGGACTCTACAAAATTCCTAACCCATTATTAA
>JAJYOQ010000123.1 GCA_021796135.1 Bacteroidota bacterium | reverse complement strand
TGTGAGAGTTCATATCATCGTGACTTCCCATCCCCCGCCACGAACACTGGGCATTTAAATTATTTGAATACATAAAAAGTATTCCTGCGAAAATCAAAAGACGATAATGGATTATCTGAGTAATGAAATTTCCCATTTTTGTTTCTCTTCTTTTTGAAATCATAATTTTTTTGTGTCAAAATTTTATCTAAGATGTTAAGAGCGGATAATCATCATCCGCTCTCACATTAATTTGTCAATTTCTAATTACTGTGTGACATCATTGGACATCCATCCATACCGCTTCCCGAATAGTCCATCATACAATTTTCCATATCTCCGCCAAAGTTATTGCCGAAGTAAGCAAGCTGTTCCTTGGTAAGAACCTTGTTGATTTCTGCTCTTGTATCCAAGCGTAAGTCTTCAATCTTATCTGAAAGTTTGTTAATATCTTTTCTGTAAGATTTAATTTTTTCTATCTCGGCGTCGGTGCGGCTTTCATAACCTCTTGCTTCAATTCTGAGTGCACGAAGCTCTCTCTGCAAAGGGAAGATTTGGTCATCATATTGAGAGCGAATGTCCCTGATGCTTGTCATTTGGTCGGCAGACAATTGATACTTCTGCGGCACGCTGGCATTCCACTGCCATCCATAATCACGGCTCATCCCGTTCATACAGTTGCTATAATTCCAACCCTGTGCTTTAACTGTATTTGTGAGTGATGACAACAGTATTATTGTTCCAATCAGCGAAACAATTAGAACGAGTTTTCTTTGTTTTGTAAACATAATTTTTTCTCCTTGTTTTGTTAAACATTTGCGAATTCACAAAAACATTTCAGAATTCAATACTACCAGACGCATAGCAGTCAAAATTGTTATGCGACATATTTTCTTTTTATAATTTCACTCCATCCAATCACAGCCTGGTCCCCATTGCATTCTTTTTGGCTTAGACTTCTTTCTGTGTTGAGTATCGGTTTGGTGAGTTGAATCTGGTTCATAAAACTGTTCCTGATGCTCCTCATCCATCATTCTTCTCATCCAGCGTGAGCGCATATTGCACATATTGATTGCTTCATCAATAATTTGACGGTTTGATGTTTGAACGCGAGGGCGAATATTTTCTAACACAGCTTTTTGATAAGCATTGATGTGATTTAGCTTTGCTGTAAAGATAGACGCTTTATCAACTGGTATTTCATTTTCTTCCAAAGCTAATTTTGCTTCATCAAGCATTTCCTTTAAGAGCGTTGTATCTAACTTATTGGATTTTTGAAGAACAGTTACTAACTCACTCAAACGGTCATCGGAAAAATTCAATCGTAATTCTGCTTTTCCATAAGAATCAAATGTGAGCAGAAATTTTACTTTCTCAGTTACTAACTTTAGAGGATAGAGAATATCGCCGGGAACACTGTTTGCTGAAACCATTGTGGCACTAAAAATAACGGCAAAAAATAGGAAAGTGCTTAACGCCCACACCAGCTTTGGTTTCCGAAATATATTGAGGAAAGAGAATGTTTTCGATTTTTTCATCCGAACGGATTCCTTCGGGACAAGTGCTCCTGGTATTTCTATGGCTGCAGTATCCTGTTCCATCTGCTTGCCTATGTTAATTAAAGTAGCTGATATCGCTTCGGATGAAGGCATTGGCATAGGCAAATCCTCAATTTGTTCAGCAAGCTGTAGAAGGGGCTTTAACTGGTTAGCATATTGAGGATAGTTCGCTATACATTCATCAATACTTTTCCCCTTCTGCATTTCGCTAATGCAAATATCCAAAAACAATTCAACGTTTTGTTCCATTTAAACCTTCTTATCCTTTCTGATGGACATATCTGAAGCAAATATGTTTCGCAAAGCAGTTAAAGCTCTAAACTGAATTGCACGAACTGCTCCTGCAGACTTTCCAACCAGGTCTGCTATCTCATCAGTTTCATAACCTTCAATAAATTTCAACACAATAACCTGCTGCTGTTCTTCGGTGAGATGCTTTATTGCCTGCCGTAATTCCTGCTGTTCAAGCAGCTCTGTAGTTGTTCTTTTCTCATCAGCCATTTCTTCAACTAAATCTTCGTTTATTGCTACATTTGAACGAACTGCACGCCGGCGATAGTAATCTGTAATCAGATTCGAAGCTATACGAAAAATCCATGCGTAGAACAGTCCGTTTTGTTCCGGCAAAGATTTGACAACTCTTAGACATACTTCGCTTGTTAAATCCTCAGCATCTTCAATAGAATTCACACGATAGTAAATAAACCGGTAGATTTTTGAATAAAAGTGTTCACATAATCTTCCAAGCGCTCTATTATCTTTAGCTTTCGCTTTTTCTACAATTTGATGTAGTTCTTCATCTGTTAAATCTTTGGCTCTACTTTTCATTAAATATTCCTAATATAAAGACGCACAAGAGATAAAAGTATTACGATTACGATATTCCTGATGAAATTTTTCTTAATTATCTTCAATTTTAACTGGAGCTTTCATATTTCAAGAGACTTCTTTTACTCAATTCTTATCTCACGAAACCTTCTTATTAACATTATTAAAAATCCGATTGACATCAGAAGCACTCCGGACCATACGAGGTTTATAAGAGGTTTTTCCCTGAATTCAATAGAAAGTATATCTGCCTTAGCTTCTTCCTTTTTAGTATTATTTGAATCCATTACGTTTAACTCTATCATTCCTTTAACGTCGAAATGTGAAACGGTAAAAGTTAACCCTTCCTCTTCTATTTGAAAACTATTTTGCAGTGAATCATTGACAATAATGCTGAAATTTTTAGAAATCCCGTTAGAAGTAATTTTCATCGCTGCACGAATATCGAATGGTTCTTTGTTCGTCATCTTTTCCATCGCATCTTTTGGAAGGTCAAATTTTTCAAAGAGTATTTCTGAATTGCCTATCTTGTAAGGCACTCCTTTCTTTAAATCAATTTCTTTAGTCCCCGCATCATTCCCTTCTTGAAATGACAGCGGTGAAATATAAAGGTCTTGAGCGGCACCTATTAAAATATCCGGCTCTCTCATTAAACTGTTGTTATATTCCGATATATACATTACCGGTTTAGAAAGGAATGATTTATTTCCATCATCTATTTTTACTGTGAAAGCATATTTCTTGCCGTTGTCTATCGGTTCATTTCCAAGATAAGTTAACCTTTTACCGAATGCAGATTGACTATTATTTTTCGGGAGATCTAAAGTTTGGGATTTTGAGAGCACACCGCTGAAAAGCGCTCCGACCAAGAATATTCCGAAACCAATATGCGCAATATGACCGCCCATAAAAATAAATTTCTTATTGAATTTTAGGATAAGTTCAAGGTTGGTAATTATTGCAAAAGCTGATGCAAATAAAAGCAGACCGTAAAGAAAATCCCAAATACCCGTTAAGTATAAGAGGAGAAAAGTAATTATAATTGAAGCCGCTATTGATATTGCTGTTCTTTTAATAAAAACATCTATAGGAGTATTTTGCCAATATGAGTATAAAGTAAATCCAATTAAGGGAACCATAAAAACAGCAATGAGTAAGTTTATCTGGTTATAGAAACTTAAATCCACAGAACTGCCGAATATTGGAGCGGAAGTGCCGAAAAGAATTGCAACGGCAGAACCAATCAAAAGCATTGAGCCATAAAAAAGTCCAAGCTCCCGCGACAAAATATTCTGAGAAAGAGCTTTGTTGTTATTTAAAGTTTTTCTTCTTTTATAAATTCCTACAAATACAGATAGAACAAAACCTATAAGAAAAATAATAAGAACAGAATAAACAAAAGAACCCGGGTCGCTAAATGAATGAACTGAAGCTTCGGAAAGAACTCCGCTGCGGGTAAGGAAGGTGCTGTAAACAACCAAGGCAAAAGTGAAAACCGATAATATTAAATTAGTCCTTGTCAAACTTCCCAGCTTGTGTTCAGTTTGGGATTGTTTTTGAACAATAAGCGTATGCAGCAAAGCCACGGAAAATATCCATGGTATAAGACTTGAATTTTCGACCGGGTCCCAAGCCCAATAACCGCCCCATCCTAAAACTCCGTAAGCCCAGTAACCGCCAATCATTATTCCAAGCCCTAAAAATAATGCCGTAACCAATGTCCAGGGCAAATTGAATTTTAACCAGGTCTTGTATTCATTTTTAATTAATGCAGCAATGGCAAAAGAGAATTGAGTTGTGGCAAGCGCAAATCCTAAGAACAATACCGGTGGATGAATCTGCATCCAAAAGTTTTGTAATAATGGATTCAGTCCTTTCCCCTGAACGATTAGATTATCGGTGGATAGTCCGTTTGCTTTAATAGCATTAATTAGCTCTTCGCTTATCTTAACAAAAGATTTACCGCTATTATCCTGAAATATAAAATTATTCATAAATGAATATCCCAGGATATTCTGGTTAATAAATTTTGGGTCAATATAATTTGGGTCTGCCCATAAATAGTTAAACGGACTTTTTAATAATGGATTTACCATAAGCAGCAGAAACACAACCGCAACAAGGAAGGGCATCATTACCGGTGCTTCAAAATTTTTTTCTTTTGAAGTTTGATTAATAACCACCAACCCAATCAGCACAGTAAATAAAAGCCATAGTAAAAAACTTCCTTCCTGTCCGCCAAAGAATGAAGAAATTAACAGTCCGGTTGAAAGATCGCTGCTGCTGTATTCAAATATATATTTATATTGATATTGATGTTTTAATATCAAAAGAAGCAATAATGCTGATGCAATAACTACAGTTATAGTAGTTAAATGATAACCAATCCTGGCTTTACCAATCGTATTAGAACCTTTGTATGATCTATAATACATTATAAATGAATATAGGGCAAACAGTAACGCCGCAACCAAAAGAATATTACCTATCATAAATATTTCTCCGATAATTTTATAATTTTTCTTAAACCTTTATCATTTGATAATCGTAACCTTCGAAGCAGTAATACTATTCCCGTGCATATGCCCATTGACTTCAACAACTTCTGCATTCGCAATCTCTGCCGGTGCCGGTTCGTGAAGAGTAATTATTAATTCGACATTGTCTTTATCTCTTGCATAAAAGGAAGTAATGCCGCCGCTTGCATCTCTTTCAAATCCTTTTGTTTTAACAACAGCAACATTTATTTGCTGGTTAATCTCACTGCCCGGGCTGAATTTACTGAACGAGCCTAGTTCTTTTGTTGGTGCGAAATAAGTAAAATACATTATTACACTAACCACGATAAAGATTGCCGGCAATATTAGTTTTGATATTTTCATATTGCTTCTTCTCCTCTTTCATTTGTTCTTATCTTTACAACATTCTCTAAATTGGTTACAAATATTTTTCCGTCACCCGGATTTCCGGTGTGCGCTGTTCGTTGAATTACATCTACAACATCATTCACAATGTTATTATGCACTACCAGTTCAA
This sequence comes from Bacteroidota bacterium, assembly GCA_021796135.1. Next base: position 4,576 of record JAJYOQ010000123.1, on the reverse strand, counting down.
GTTTAATTCTTGGCACAAACTCGTGTAACCCCTCACTAATTTTATCTCTTGCACCTTTTGCTTTGGATTTACCGAACCCCTTAATCTCTGAAATAGTAATCCCAGGTAGTCCTTCAATCTTCTTAAGCTCAGTGATTACACTATCAAGTTTGAAATCTCTTATTATGGCCTTTATTTCTTTCATATAGCATTCCTTATTAGTTTTTAACAATTATTGATTTTCTCTATTTCTTATTCCATTTTTCTGCTCGGAGAAATTTCTCTGTGAACTCTGTTCCGCCGCGGCGGATTCTCGATAGAACTCTGTGTAATTCTTAAAAGCATTAGTTACACAGAAAGCCACAGAGAATTGCACAGAGAAACACTGAGACGGATTACTAAGATTTTATTATGACGGAATCCTTCATTCCAACACTCCATCATTTCACTATTCCAACACCCATCTTCCATTACATTTCACCTTCCGCTACCTTAATTGCAAACCACTTGTATAAAGCCGGTATAACTAATAATGTTAACGTGGTTGAAGTAACCAATCCGCCAATTACAACAGTTGCCAAAGGTCTTTGTACTTCGCTTCCAATTCCAGTTGCGAACAAAAGCGGTATCATTCCTAAGGCTGCGGCAAGAGCGGTCATTAAAACCGGCCTTACTCTTAAGCACGCTCCCTGGATTGAGGCATCATCAACACTCAACCCTTCCATCCGCAGTTGGTTTAAATATGTTACCAATACAATACCGTTAAGCAGTGCAATACCGAATAAAGCAATAAACCCTACTGAAGCCGGCACGGAAAGATTTTGCCCGGAAATCCACAAAGCAACAATTCCGCCAACTAAAGCCAAAGGTATGTTTAAGAATATCAGCAAAGAATTCTTTAGAGAATTAAAACTTGAGAAAAGCATAATGAAAATTATTAACAGTGTAATTGGAACTACTACTGCTAATCTTGCATTAGCTTCCTGCTGCAGTTTAAATTGACCACCCCACGTTACAAAATATCCCGGTGGAAGTTTTACTTTGCTGTCAATAACATTTTGCCCTTCCTTTACAAATGAACCTATGTCGCGCCCCACTACATTGGACTGGACAGTAATAAATCTCTGGTTCTTTTCACGTGTTATTTGGCGCGGTCCAACCACTTCTTTAATTTCCGATAACTGACTTAACGGAACTTCGACACCGGATGGAGATTTAATTAATAAAGCCCCGATAGAATTCATATCTTTTCTGAACTCCTCTTCGAAGCGGACATAAATATCGAACCGTTTTACATCTTCAAATATTTGCCCCGCAGTTTCACCGCCAATTGCAGCTCTGATTGCTTGTTGTACATCATTAACGTTTATTCCGTAGCGTGCAATTTCGTGACGATTGATTAAAATACTTAATTGCGGAGCGCCCGATACCTGGTCAACCTGCACATCGGCGGAACCATTAACCTTTTTGATTTGAGCGGCAACTTCATCTGCTTTGTTTTTTAATGTTTCAAGGTCGGTTCCGAAAAGTTTAATTGCTAGTTCAGCTCTAACGCCTTCCAATAATTCATCAACCGTCATTTGTATTGGCTGGGTAAAGTTTGTAAATACTCCCGGTATCTCTCCAAAATCACGCCTTATATTTTCTTCAAGCTGCTGCTGTGTTGCGTGGTTTCTCCATTGATCTCTTGGTTTTAGCAATACATACATTTCAGCACTGTTAACCGGGTCAGTATGAGCGCCGACTTCGCCTCTGCCTATTCTTGTTACTACGCCGGTAACTTCCGGGATCTTCATTAATCTTCTTTCTGCAATAAGAGTAAGCCGTGTACTTTCAGTAAGAGAGATTGAAGGAGCCATCGCCATTCTTAATACTAATGTTCCTTCCTGCAGAGTGGGCGTAAATTCAGAACCTAATTGCGGAAAGATGAGAACACCAATAATTATTAAAATTACTGCAAGTGCAATTGCAGCCATTCTTGTCTTGACAAAGAAAGTTACAACCGGCTTATAAATTTTTATTAATAATTTCAGTATCCAGATTTGTTCTTCTTCTGAAGATGAAAGTTCATTCTTGTTTTCTTCGTGAGTAGAATTTTTCTTTGCTTGTCCTTTAGGGGTGTGTTTTTTCATAAAAAATGAAGAGAGAACCGGAGCCACAAAAACTCCAAACAATAAAGAACCAAACATTGCCAGTGCAATTGTATAAGCAAGCGGTCTGAACGTTTTTCCTTCAACTCCCTGAAGTGTGAATAACGGAAGGAAAACAATTATAATTATCATCACTGCAAAAGTAATTGGTCTTATAACTTCTTTACTAGCTTTTGCTATTATATGAATTTTGGATTCGTCTGGGTTGCTTGTGCGTAAAAGCCGGTCTGTATTTTCAACAATAACAACGGCTCCGTCCACCATCATGCCGATTGCTATTGCCAAGCCGCCAAACGACATTAGGTTTGCAGAAATTCCGAAAAACTTCATACCGATCATTGCAAAAAGAACCGAGAAAGGGATTGCAATTGCCACTACCACGCTTGGTCTTATTGCACCAAGGAATACCATTAATATTATAGCCACCAAAACGATTCCTTCAAGCAGTGCATCTGTTACAGTTTTTACGGCTGATTCAACAAGAGTTTTTTGCTGATAGTATGGAATTATTTTTATACCTTTGGGAAGAGACTTGTTTATTTCAGCTAACTTATCTTCAACATTCTTAATTACAGTTGAAGAGTTTGTTCCAAACAATTTAACAACCATCCCGGCAACAACTTCGCCCACACCGTTGCTTGTTTGAACACCCCGCCTGATAGCTCCGCCTGTTTTTACATTTGCTACCTGGTTTAAATAAATCGGAACTCCATCTTCAGATTTTAACACAATATTGTTAAGGTCTTCAATGTTGGAAGTAAGTCCTGTTGAACGTACAATAAATTCTTCCGCATTTTTTTCTAAGAACTGAGCGCCGACATTTAAATTATTCGCTTTGATTTTATCAACAACGTCGTTAACTGTTATATCATAACGTAGCAATGAGTTGGGATTTACTACAACCTGGTATTGTTTTTCCCAGCCGCCTATTCCAAGTATTTCAGTAACACCCGAAACTGTTTGTAATTGATATTTAACTAACCAATCCTGAATTGTTCTTAATTCCTCCAAGCTGTATTTACCGGTTTCATCTTCCAGATAATAAAAGAGAATTAAACCCATACCGGTAGAAATCGGGCCCATTGCAGGCTTGCCGAAACCTTCGGGAATTTGTTCCCGCGCTTCCGTCAGCCGTTCATTAACAAGCTGTCTTGCAAAATAAATATCCGTTCCGTCTTCGAAATAAATATTGACAACCGAAAGACCGAAATTTGAAACTGACCTGATAAGCTGCAGATTCGGTAAACCGTTCATTGCGGTTTCCACCGGATAGGTTACATATTTTTCAATTTCTTCCGGCGCCAATCCCTCAGTTTGTGTAAAGACCTGAACAAGCACCGGTGAAACATCCGGGAAAGCATCAATTGGAAGCTGTCTGTAACTCATATATCCTGCAGCCATTACTATTATTGCAAACACTACAATTAAAAGTCGGTTGCGTAAAACAAAATCTATTATTCTATTCATTGTTCACTCCTCGCCGCCGAAAGATTCTTTCAGAATTTCAGCTTTCAATGTGAATGAACCTTTAGACACATACTGTTGTCCTTGTTTAATTCCGGAGACAACTTCTACATTTTCATCGTTCTCTTTTCCAATTACAACTTGCTGCGGCTTAAATCTTTCTCCATCTTTAACAAACACTACAGTATTGCCTGCCTGTCCGGTAGGTAGGTCTTCAAGAGTTTGAAGAGCAGATTTTTCTATAACAAGCGGCGACTCCTTTTCGCTCACAGTTACTTTTGCCGATACAAACATCCCGGGGCGCCATTTTCTCGAAGTGTTATTCAATATTACTCTTGCCGATGCTGTCCTGCTTGCCTCATCAACAACCGGGCTTACATAAGAGATTGTTCCTTCTTCTCCCTTTTCATCAGCACTAAGAGAAACCAAAGCACGCTGCCCGATTTTTATTTTGTTAATATCTCGTTGATAAATAGTGAGTATCACCCAAATTTTATCAAGGTTAGCAACTGTAATAGCTACCTGATCACCGCCTACCAAATCACCTTTTGCCATATGTAATTCGATAACTATCCCATCCATTAAAGATTTAACTTCATAAGGGGTGAGACTTTCGTTGCTTTCTATTACTGCTAGAACCTCACCCTGCTTGACTTTTTCCCCTACCGTTTTATAAACCTCCTTCACTATTCCGGGGAAACGGGGGATAATGTGCGAGAGGCGTGAGGGTTCGGCTTTTATTTCACCAGTCAAATCAATGTGATTGGTAATCACTCCCGCTGCGGCTTCTTTTATTTCAATGCCAAATTCTTTTAGTTCATTGTCTGTTAGTTTTATCGCTTTACTATGTTCGGTGTTTTCGGTTTGTTCTTTATTTTTAACTGTATCTTCTTTCGGCTCATCGCTTGAACAGCCGACCATAAAAAAGATTTGTATTAGTGTTACTAATGCTATTCCTGCTATCTTAATTTTTTTATTTTCCA
>JAJYOQ010000122.1 GCA_021796135.1 Bacteroidota bacterium | reverse complement strand
AAATGGCTTATCTCGAAGAAGAACAAAGAACTGATTATGCTGTTACAATTGAACCTTCCCTAATATGCGCAATAAATAAAAATGAACTTGCAGATTTTATAAATAAAAACCCTTCATTGAATTTAAAAATGACAAAGCTCATCGGACTAAAACTACGAAGCTATTCGGAAAGAATCGAAGATCTTGTCTTTAAAGATGCCAATCAAAGAATTATTTCTTTTATATTAAGATTAGCTGAAAAAAACGGAAAAGAATTGGGCGCACAAATATTTATTAAACCTTTCCTTAAACATCAGGATATCGGTGAAATCACTGCCAGTTCTAGACAAACAGTTAATTATCTCCTTTCGGATCTTCGGGAAAAAGGTATTATAAATTTTGATCGAAAAAAGCTAATTATTTTGAAACCTGATGAATTAAAGAAACTTTCAATCTAAAATAATGTCAAATAATTGACATTTTTTTTATGACTTCCTTCCTATTTTTCATTTAAAAAATGAAACTATCTTTAATTATTACGAATAATTGTTCGGCATGTATTCGCGCAAAGGCTAAATTAAAAGATATTGCCCTGCGATATCCCGATGTTTATTTAAATATAATAAATGAAAAAGAATATAATGATAAGGGTATTAGTATTTTACCTGCGCTGCTAATAGATGATAAATTATTCTCATATGGTGATATTGACGAATTAAATCTTTTATCAATGATTTCAAAGAGAAAAAATATGCTATAGTTTCTATTCCCCGCAATGAATGCACCTTTGCGGTACTCTACCGTTTATTAAGTTATATATAAGGTTAATTTCTTTTTTTAAATTTGATCTGCTCCCATTATTAAGCCAATTCTTTAAATCCTCTTCCGTATCGATATCTTGAAGTTTAGGGAGTATAAAATAACTTAAACCTAATTTTTCAACTTCTAGAATGGTCTGAGATAATACTGTATTGACACTAAATTGAATTTTCTCAAATAAAGTATTATACAGTTTTTTCATTCCAAGCAAATAATAACCTCCATCTAAAGCAGGGCCAATTACAATATCGTATATATCTAGCATTTCAGATGCCTTTTCGATTATTTCTTTGCTGATATCTGGTATATCCGTTCCGATAAGTAAAGTTTTCTTTGTGCCGGAAGAGAATAAACTCAAAAATGCATTTGACATTCTCGTACCTAAACCTTCTCCTTCCTGATTAGTAACAAGAAAATTTCCTTTTAACCATTTCTTGATTTTCTCGGTTGCCTCTATTTCGGCAGAGAATAAATAAATCTTTGAATTCTTAACTCTTTTAACTTCAGCGACAATACTCTGCGCAATAATTTTGTAAAATTCTTTCGCATAATTGTCTCCGATTGTTAACGCTAAACGAGTCTTAACTTTCCCATTCTCGGGGTATCGGATAAATATTATTATTGAAATAATTGATTTATTAGTTTTTTCCGAGGTATTTAATTTTACAACTGTACTTTTTAATCCCTGAAAAATTTTCTTCATTATATGCTTAAATATGCTATTAATGTATATATTTTGTTAGTAAATCTATTGATAATCATCCAAATTAATCAACTTTGTTATATCTATTTTCAGTTGGAAGATTTTCAAGCTTTAAAACACCTCTTGGGCACACGGCAGAACAAATACCGCATCCTACACATGAAGAACGAATTATATTTTGACCTCTTTGTGCATACCATTTTACATCTATACCCATTTCACAATAAGTTGAACAGTTTCCGCATGAAATACATTGTCCTCCGTTTGTTGTAATTCTGAATCTTGAAAAATGTTTTTGCAGAATTCCTAGTGTCGCAGCCATGGGACAGCCGAACCTGCACCAAACCCGGCTGCCGAAAATGGGATAAAATCCAACACCAATAATTCCCGAAAATAATGCTCCGATTACAAAACCATACCAATCAGCAAATGTTTGTGATATACTTCCTAGTTCTTTGCCTCCCGTTGCAGAGTTAATCCATAGCAATCCGGTTGTTATAACTACAAATACTAAAACAGAATGAATTGACCACCTTTCCAGTTTCCATGCTTTAAGGGATTTGTCTGAGTTCTGCCTAAATGGATCTCCTGCAGTTTCCGCAAGCCCGCCGCATCCGCAAACCCAGGAACAATACCAGCGCTTTCCAAAAAAATATGTGAGTATGGGCGTGGCTATTAAAAACATAGCGATTCCCCAAAATACCATGAAGTATCCTAGTGCATCTCCGTTCGAAGTTAAATATTTTATTTCATCCGGAAAAAGATATTGAAACTTTAAGGGCCAGAAATAATTGAAATAAAATTCCGGCTGGTTCAGTCTTAAAAGTATTCCCGGAATAATAAATGAAAATCCTAATTGAAAAATACTGACAGAAATAGATCTAAGAATTTGATATCGATTATGTCTGTATTTAAGTATCATCCTGATTCCCATAATGATCACTGCCGTAGTGTAAAATGTTCCATACATAAACCATTTATCGGCGGATTTTCCTCTAATCCAATAACTCAGCGGATTAACTAAATTTATCCAGTTTTGAATTGTGTCGGGGAACCAGTATAGTAAAATATAAAATAAGGTTATTACAACACCCAAAATCCATGCTGCAGTCTTTTTGGAGGATATTTCATTAAAAAATATTTTATTATTTTTTATTCCTGCCGGCGCCTCCTTTAATTGAGATATAAAATAAAGGGTGGAACCGGAAACAATTAGTCCAAAGCTTAAAAAGAAAAATAAAAGAGGTTGATTATTAGTAAACCCTGTCAAGCTTACAAGAAATAAAAGAAAACCTAGACCAATTGCAGCTGTACCAATCTTTTTGGATATCTCAATAGTTAAACTTTGTTTATAAATTTTAATAGGTTCGGTTTTTATCGTATTCATATTCTTCTAATTATAAATTAATATTTGATAATAACTGTTTGTTCATAACAAGCTTTTTCCCGGGATTTTCCTGATTGAATTTACCAAGTATTTCCCGGTCATGCTTTTTGTAAAATTCAGGATCAAAATTTGCAGAACGTAAATTTTCTATTACATATTCTATTGTTTTCTTCTCTTTTATCCAGAGTTCAAATAATTTGTGACGGAGTCTCATTCCAAAAGCATTTACTCCGATTATTGACCTGTCTTTTGATGAAAATACAATTCGGAGAGAAATCTTTCCCGAAGAATGCTCCCAATAAAATGATTCTTCCCCAATGCGTGGTAAAGAGCTGACAAATCCATAGGTCTGGTATTCAATATCTAAAAATTTTGCAGAATTGTACCAAATTCCTCTATCGTATTTTTCCTTTTCTCCTAAAATATTTTTTGCAAGCACTTTCCCCTGCATTTTTCCTGTGTACCAAAGCTGTTCCAGTTTGTTCCTTTCTCCATCAGCAGAAGATTTAATTTCTGCACAATCACCTGCTGCATATATATCAGAAACATTTGTTTCAAAGTAATCATTGACTAAGACACCTCTTCCGGTTTCAATTTTTGTATTTTTCAAAAAATCTATATTTGGATGAACTCCCGGTGTTAAACCAACTAATTGACATGGGATTTCTTCATCTTTATTGGTTAATATAGCCCTTACTCTTCCATTAGCATCGGGTAAAATTTCTTTTAACTCAGTACCTAGCTTTAATTGCATATCATGTTCAAGTATATGTCTGCTTACAATTGCGGCTTCTTCATCCGGAAGGATATTATTCCAATAAAGTTTTTCCCGTACTAAAAAAGTGACTTCAATATTTCTCGTATGGAGCATTTCCGCAAGTTCTATACCTATTAATCCTCCCCCGACAATAACAGCTGAATGGGCATTCTTTGAATTCTCTTCAAGACTCTCCAAATCCTGTTTTGAATAAAGTCCTTGCACGCCTTTTAAATCCTGTCCCTTCCATCCGAATTTATTAGTCTCTGAACCTGTCGCAATGACAAGTTTATCATATCCAAGTCTTATATTATTGTCAATATAAAGTGTCTTTGTATCTGAATCGATTGAAGTTACCTTACCAAATAAAAGTTCAATTTTATTCTTATCCCAGAACCAATCTTCGTAGGGTTTTAGATTTTCCCATTTCATGTGTCCCATATATACATACATCAAGGCTGTACGTGAAAAAAAATATTTAGACTCGTTGGAAATAATTGTGATTCTCATGTCACTTTGTTTCCTTACATATCGAGCCGTCGTTATACCGGTAATTCCGTTTCCAATTATTACTAGGTGCATATTATATTTCCTTCTATTTAATATTTCCCGCGTATTCTTTCTTTTGCAGGTAAAATTTCCAGGCAGGTAGTCCACCATCCCGATATAATTGTCTCTACAAACTCTTTAGGCAATTTTTCTTCCCTCATTTCAAGCGCTAACTTATTGTAATCGTATTCAACCTTTATATATTGAATATTTATATCTTCATTATCTATTTCTAATATCGTATAGCCGACATTTTGACTACCGTCGTTTTCAGGTCTTCCAATTACCCCTACGTTTATGAAATGTTTACCGCCGGTTAACTGTCTATCCCAATGAATACCGGTGTGAGTAGCACAAATGATGTCAGAATTATAATCACGACAAAGTTTATCAAGAAAATGGGTAGGTGTGGTGGTCTCCCAAAGAAATTCGTTTGTCTTTCTCGGAGAGCCATGGCAAAGAAGTATATTGTATTTCCCCAAAATTATTTTTAATTCCGATGGAAGGGCTCTCATCCAATTCTTAAACTCATTGCTGGTATTCTTGTAAGTATAATCGTAACTTAATTTTGCAAAGTAATTATCGCGGGGATCGGTATACCCGCATTGGCAGTCATTTAAATCGTTTCCGATTGAATTATCATAATTACCTTGAATCACTTTTATATTATTCTCAATTAAAATGGGGAAAACCTTATCGGGATTTGGACCAAATGCACCTAAGTCTCCAAGACAGTATATTTGATCAACGTTATTCTTTTGTGCATCTTTGATTACATCTTTAAGCGCAATATAATTACTATATACTCCTCCGAATAAAGCGATTTTTTTAAGCATCCCGCCTCCCCGATGAAAAATTTGAACATATTGCTCCGTATAAATAACAAGTATAGCATGCTTGATGCGATAGTCTATAACTTTTAGATGACTCTAATAATGTGTCCCCTAACTTTGAATCTTCGGATTCAAGAAGTATAGGACAAACATAGATGCCTTTACTTGTTACAAGTCTGCTGTTTGAACAAATTAACTGGCTTGTGTCATAATCTTGAAGCATTTCTTCATAAACATATTCATAGTTTTCATAACCTTTTGTACGAAGTACCTCTTGCCCGATCTTTATTGAAGGTAGTATCTTTAATCGGGGTCTTTTATAACCGTTCTTATATAATAACTCCTTAAACTCATTTAAAATCTTATCTTCTTCAGATTCCTCCCATGTCTTAGTTATTGTGATAATAGGAAGAAAATTATTTTCGTATAAAAATTTTATGCCTTTAAGTGCTTTTTTAAAAACACCAAATCCCCTAATCTTATCATTCATCTCTTCGTTGTATCCGTCTAGACTGATCCGCAGTTCTAAGGTGTATATTGAAGCCGACTGTATTTCATTTAACTTTTCGGCAGTACCTTCTTTTATTAGCATTCCATTCGTTAATACGGTCGCCGGTCCATATCTGAGAGAATATTCTAAAATTTTTAGAATTTCGTTATTTGCAAACGGCTCACCGCCGGTGAAGTAGAATTCCTTAACACCAATTCTAACAGCATTATCTATATAAGATTTACATTGATCAAATGTTAAAAATTCAAAAGCGCGATTTACAGGACTTGAATTATTGAAGCAGTGCTTACAGGCAATATTGCAAATGGTGCCGCTTACCTGAAACCAAAGATTGTCAAGGGTTGTAAGCTTTATTTCGGGAAAATTATTTTTCAATTAAGCCAGCCTCAAATTAAATTTCAATTACAGATATCATGTTTTCTTTTTTACTGAATAAGACAGGAACCAAGTATAATATAAATATAATTAGTGTTGCATATACATTAATTGCAAGCAAGTCAGCAAAGCTTCCATTTCCTATATATAAAAATTTTGGAAGTAATCCGAAGACTAAAACAATTCCGGCAATTACTCCTGTCCATAAAGCTAAGTGAAATGATATTTTTGGTGCCGGAACTTTCCACAATATGAAAACCGGTGCAAGACCAAGAACCATTGTTCCGCTTAAAGTAGTAGCAGATAAAATGCTAGGCGAAAAAATTAATGGAATTGTTCCGCCAATTGCCGTTAATATCATTGCCCATCTGCCTCGGGATATTGTTGCATTTTCTTTTTTACCCAAATCTATCGTTACTAATTTTGAAACTGACGAAAAAGTGGAATCAATGCATGAGGAAGCTGATGTGACCATAATAAAGTTCATTACAACTAATGTAAAAATACCGAAGGATTTAGATACTTCGACTGCCGCTTCACCTTTTAGTCCGATAAAACTTCCGTAAATTCCCACCAGACTAAAAAGCAAAATTATAATTGAACTTATTATCGTTGCAGTTATATAACTTTTCAAAGTTGTTTTTGGATCTGATAAAAATCCTCTGTCAGTTAAAACAGGGTCATGAAAAGGGTAACTAAAAATCTGGATGAGAGCTACTAAAATTAAGTCAACTCCTCCTGCCATTGTCCAATTGCCTGTTTTTATAAATGGGGTAATTGATCCTCTGCTGGGAATTATTAAACTTAGAACTATAAAAAGTAAAACGGATAATAAGCCCATCTGAATCAAATCCGTGACCATTGATGTTCTGAAACCGCCTTTTAAAGTATAAGCTAATGTTAATCCGGTGAATACTATTATTGAAGCAATGTATTGGGGGGAACCGTTTGCTCCAAAATATGATCCTATAACTTCTGTGTTTGACCATATTTCATTTAATAATCTTATAGCAATTACTATTGTAAATGCTATAATTGCGCCTCTTCCGAATTTTTTCTCTAAGAATTCATGAAAGCTGCTTATATTTGTTTTCGTCCTTAGATTATAGATTACAATCCCGGCAACTAAAAACGATAAATAATAAGTTGCATACGCCACTCCTCCGACAAATCCGAATTGCATCCCCAGATTTGAAACATTCGTAACCGATTTTGCAAATATCCACGATATAACTAAACTAAAGGTGAGCATTGCATAACCGGGCTTTTTCAATTCTTTAGATGCACCCTTAAAAAAACTTTCTTTGCTTACCACTTTTGGTGAAACAAAATATAACATCGTACTTGAAAAAAGTATAACTCCCCATTGCCAATAAAGAACTGTAGACATAACTCTCCTTCTTTAATTAAAATTTTAACTGAACGGTAGAAAGAATTTCAAATTCATTATTTTTATCGGTTAATCTTGTTAATGGTAATAATGAATTCCTATTAGCATCTTCATAAATTAAATTTAGCTGAAAATTAAATACTTTATTAGCATACCAATTAGTGCCTAACAAATAGCTGTTCAAAACTGTTGGACCTTCAAATCCTTGAACTGTCTTTCCGTATCGTGCTGTCTCAAACCTTCCAATGGTCTGAACACCGTTATTTCTATCCCCAAACAGGAAATAACCAATTTCAAAATAACCTCCGAGAAAATTTTTTACTTCGTTAAAAGATGATAAATTATCATTAAAATTGTATTGAAAAATTTCTCCTCTTAACAGGAAGGGATTATTCTCGAATTTAAAATTGCCCAAATATCCCAGGCGCCGTCCATACACATTAGCCGTATTAAAGCTTTCAAAAGTGTGGTCAACTAAATTTAATTGCTGCAGTTCCTCTTTCGTGTAGTCCAGACTTAAACCGAATTTGAAATATTTAGAAGTGGTATATCCAATTCTTACTGTCACGTCTTTACTGTTATTATTTTCACTAATATTTTGCGAAGCTTGCCCGTTGCCGTTTGTTAGGCTCAAATAATAGTCAAAGTTTGATGCTGTCCCATAGTACATCAATCCAAATTGAGCATCGAGTGCAGGAAGAAGAAACATTGAATTCAATCCGGAATATCTCTCTATTGTACTCAGTCCGCTTGTAGAACGGTTATTTTCAGGCGAAAATGGATTTATAAATTTGCCTGCTAAAATATAATTAGTTGAAATGATTCGAGCCTGAATTTGTGCCAAAACCATTTCTGTCCTTTGACCTGCTGCATCAAACTCAAAAAACATATTATAATCATTTAAATAATTAAAGCCTAAATCTATTCTTGCTCTGTGTACTGAGAATGAATTATCGATACTTCCATTTTGGTTTATATTGTGGTAATCAAAAATAGTATTGATATATCCGCTGAAAAGAAAATCGAACTTATTGTCTTTTGAATTAATATGCAAACCGTTTCCTGGCTCATAATTTATTGACTGGCTATAGCTAATTATTGAAAAAGTCATAAATATTAAGCAAATGACTGAAAAAAGGGAAAATTTATTCACAAATGAACTCCTTATAATAAAAAAATGAATTTATATCGATATATAATATTTCATTGAATAAACAAATTATTCGGAAACAATTAATTTTATTTAAAAGATATTTTATAATTATCAAAATAAGACTAACATTTATTAACTTTTGTCAATTAACCGACATTTTTAGAATTTTTAGTAAATAAATTACTGCATTTGATTAGAGATACTAACAGTTTTTACAATCATTTCTATATTCTATAATGAAAAAATATCATTTTTACCATAGAGCTATAATTTATTTGCTTGCTTTTATTTTTTCTGTTGTAATTTATTTGTCGTTTTCAACTAATAATGGTATTGCAAAACAAGGTATAAAAAATAAGCAAAATGTAATAAATAAATCCGGAATTATTTATGAAAATCTAAATGATACGGTCTTGGTCACTAGTAATTATACCTATATCAGGCACTCCTCTGAAATTAGGAAATCGGAAATACAAGAACTTGCTTTATTAAATGCAAAGTCAGTTGGTTATCTCCAAAATAAGCTGGGAAAACCTTTAAAGCCCTTTCACATTCAGTATAATCTATATAACTCTTTTGAAGAAAAAGGCTTGATTACAAACAATACAAGTATTTCAAATTATGAAGAATCAAATGAATCAGTACATTCTGTAATAAATAATTTTATTAAAGGTGATGATTTTACTCAAGATGTAATATTATTACTTCGAAAAAATTACGGACAACCAAAATATAAATTCTTAGAGACAGGAATGTCCGTTTATTTTGCAAGAAGTTGGAGAGGTTTTGACTATAAATATTGGGCTAGCAAATTATTCCTTTCTGATAATGTTCCTGCATTAAAGAATTTGCTCGATAATCAAAAGTCTAAAACAGAATCCTATTTGATCACAGACCCTCTTGCCGGTACATTTGTTGAGTTCTTAATACAAAAAATGGGTGTTAAAAATTTAATGATTAAGTATGCAAATTGGTCTCCCTATAAATTTCAGATCAAGAAATTAAACATTGAATGGCTCTCATACCTTTCTAATCTATCTAAAACCTATAAGCGGAATATATACTTAGAAAAAAATAATTTCCTGCGCAAATCCTTTGGATATTTAAAAGGTATTTCCTATGCACATGTTGGCTATGACATTTATAACGGGTATCTCTCGGGGGAATCTTACCAGTCATTAAAGGCATTAAAGCAAATCGGAGTGAATGCAATTTCAATAATGCCATTTACCTCAATGTCCGATCCAAGTAAACCGGAACCGCTTAGATTCTGGCAATCTGCATTTGCAGAGAATGATGAAAGCCTTATTTTTCTTGAGGAATCCTCTTTAAAATTAAATTTTGTTGTAATGTTAAAACCCCATATTTGGGTTGAACATGGGTGGCCCGGGGAGATAAGAATGGATAATAAATCTGATTGGAATAAATTTTTTGATTACTATTATATATGGATCCGGCATTATGCAATGCTTGCTGAAATGTATAAGATACCTATCCTATGTATAGGAAACGAATTATCTCAAAC
>JAJYOQ010000121.1 GCA_021796135.1 Bacteroidota bacterium | reverse complement strand
TGTTGGAGTAAATTCTACATAAATTGTTGTTGAAGCAACTGTCCCGCTGCTCGGTGTAAGAGTTACGGAGGGAGAGAGAGTAGAGTTTGGTGTTTGCCGGATCATTAAAAAACTAGGCGCCGTGATGACTAAATTTGATGTCAGGTAGCTTCCGCTTACTGTATAACTCTTAGGACTAGATGTTGTATTTATCTGCTGATTTCCGAAGCTTAATGTATTCGTGGTTACCGTTACTGTGGGCGGAGGATTTGTACCCGTCCCGCTTACTGCTACATTCATTGTTGTAGCTCCTGTGCTAGCATTGCTTATACTAATATTATTATACGCTTGCACAGCTGTTGGAGTAAATTCTACATAAATTGTTGTTGAAGCAACTGTCCCGCTGCTCGGTGTAAGAGTTACGGAACTAGCATAAGTTCCGTTTTGTGTCTGTGAGATGCCAAATCCACTCGGCGCCGTGATGACTAAATTTGATGTCAGGTAGCTTCCGCTTACTGTATAACTCTTAGGACTAGATGTTGTATTTATCTGCTGATTTCCGAAGCTTAATGTATTCGTGGTTACCGTTACTGTGGGCGGAGGTGATACTGTGGTAAATCTCCAAACACCAGATGACCAATTATCTGTATTAAAAGCTGGATTCTGTGCACTTACCCTCCAGAAATATTGTGTGGATTGACTTAAATTTGGTACATTTTGTGATGTCCCAGTAATATTCGTATTGTCATAATTTATATTATTAAAATATGAATCTGTTGCAACTTGAAGATGATAATAAGTTGCACCTGTTGAAGCATTCCAAAAAAGCGTAGGATTTGTAGATATTCCATTCGAGCCATTTGCTGGGCTAGATAATGATACTTGTGCAGGGTTAGTATAACCTATAAAATTTTGAACAGCTAAAATAGGCATATTTGCAGTATTATAAGTACTATTGAGAGGTATAAAAGCAAAGTTATTTAATTGAGGAGAAATTTTATATGTGCCATTATTTTGAGGAAGATACCCGGCATAATTCCCATTGTTATCTGGATACACTGTACCTAAGGGAAAACCATTAATAGGTACACCTGTCATAACATTTCCAGAACTATTTCTAATTGTTCCAGAGACTTGACAGGCTAATTCTCCAAAGTCATTTACTGTAATATTACTTGTGACAGTCCCTGGACTTTGTGAGGAAGGTGTAAAAGAAAATGGAGATTGGCTGGGTATTATAGTTCCGGCCCATCCATACGGGACTGAAAATGAATAATATCCCTGTGAATTAGTTGTGACATTATATGGTTGACCAGCTAAATAATATTGCAGTGTAACTCCAGGAGCACCAATTCCGGAATTTAAACTAAAATTATAATATACGTGCCCTGAAACTGTAAATGTTTTAATTGTGCCAGTGAAGTTGTTTCCCGTCGATTGGTTAATGACACCACTGAGGAAAGTCATATTAGGTGGAGAAAATGTATATGATACATTTGATGGGGTAATTTTGCCTGTCCAACCATAAGGTACATTATCTGTATAATTACCAGAGTTATCCGTAACAGTATAATCTGGTAGTCCTTGCATAACAACACCTGGAATAGCTTTCCCAAAATTGTCAGTTACTGTACCACTAACTGACGGAGGAATTACAGTAAATATTCCACTTTTACCAACGGCAATTGGTGTTCCATTATAAAGACACTCAACTTCAATCATACAGTTATTCATGTTGTTTGTCCAACTAGGTAGTTTATATCCATAAAATTGTTGAATTAATGGAACGTTAGTTTTCACTGGGTTGAAAGTAGATCCTCCATCTGTTGAAAGTGCTATAGTTGCATACATTGGAACATCTGTTGCTTGCGAAAATGTCCAGTTAATATTTATAGTTGAACCCGCTGTTAGTGTAATTCCCGCTGTGGGATAATCGGTTTGCAATCCAATTATAGGTGTTATTGTAAATTTTGGTGAATAGTACGGAGTCGTATTCAAGACAGTCCATGTGATCATTTTGATATAGGTATCTGCCCAATAGGTAATTGGTACTTGCGTCCATGTATATGTTCCTGAATTAGGGGCTGAGTCTACAATTTTCGTCCAATTTTGTTTATTATCAATTGAATAATAAATAGTAACATGTGTATTAAAATCAGGTACCCAATTAATTGTATATGAACTCCCCGCTAAAACCAAATCTCCTTGCTGAGGGCTATTAAATATGACTTGTGCATATATTTTACTATTAGTTAGAAAGATAGAGGAAATAATAAAAACTAAAATATATATTTCTCTTCTGAATTCTGAAATTGGAAAATAAAAATTATTTCTTCTCATTTTCATCGTCTTTTGGTTATCACCAACTTTATATATATTTGATTTATTCATTTTATCCTCTTAAATAATCTGGAAAAAATAAAATTCCTCAAATGTAATTTGATTAACAGAGTAAAGAGATTTCATAATTTTGCTATACATCATCGATAAATAATTCCACATTTAGGATAAACCTCTCAATTATTTCAATCTAACTAAATCTTAAGAAATTGTTAATTTTATTTTTTCTATATATTGAGTAAAGCTAAATGCATTTCTATGGGAAAAGCTTACTAAATTTTTTGATTTAATTTAGATTAATCCTAAATTTGATGATATATTAGGTTTTAGAGGGAAACTTTTATGCACAGGGAAAAGCTACTGCATTACATTGAGGAGATTAAATCGGGGGAAATTGAGAGGGGCAGCCTTAAACAATTCATTGAGATTTGTTTAGAAATTGCCGTCACTTACCTAAATCATAAATATTACAAATACATAAATTCATTCTCACACATTGGGCTTTCTTTTAAAGATATTTCAATCGATGCTGTTACTCCTCTTTTTATTAGTAATAATTCAAGCAATTTTACCGGATTTCAGAAATCCTTATCCCTCTGGCGGAAGGATATGAATTCGGAAAGTAATGCTTCTTTCTTTGTTCATAAATTGATTTGGAAAAGAGTTGACCAGACTGTTATTACCCTTCTCTCTGAAATTGATCCTGTCAGCAGTAAACTGCTTAAGAATGTTATCTATAACGCAAAAAATAATGGTTATAAAAAAGCTAAATATTTTAGCCAAATTTGCCTTGTTGAAGATTGCATACATATTATTGATAAACCGGTTATCTCAAAAGAAGACTTCGGCAAGATTCCTCTTAGTTATTTCAAGGGCAGCCTTAATAATGTTATAGCTAAGCTATTTGATTATGTGAAGTCATTTCCTCAATATTTCCCTGCAGTACCGGTTAATCTTTTTGTTGCTAGACTAAAGCTATTATATTATGAAAATACCTCTGATCCAAAACTATATGAAGAACAATTTGAAGTTCTAATCGGAATTAATAATTTAATTGATTCTTCTATTAGGAAGACCTTTAACAAAATAAAAGTTGATTATGTGCTGAAGAAAAAGCTGACTGATATAGAAGAAAAAAATTTTAAGCTGGCTTTTTTGGATATTGTGCGGGATCTTAAAGACGGCGGAATAAATTGCGGTATTGAGGAATACTTAAGACCATATTTTCCGGATATTCCGGTTAATGATTTAAGAGATCGGTATCACAATATTTTTGATTATTTGCTCAGAATGCTGAAAATAGATATTGCCGTTGGCTTGGAGTCTGAGAAATTTTCCTGAGAGATAAATTTTAGATTTACTTATAATATATACACATTATTTTTAGATAAGATAAAACTTAATGCAAATTACAGAACAAGATATTTTTAATTTCGTACACTTCCCGGATGAGATTACCGAGGAGAAAAAGGAATTTATAAAACTAAATGAATCCCTTTTCTCTGAACAAATTCAGTTTTGCAAGATATTCCTGAAATTTGATAAGGATAAGCACACTGGTATAAATACTGATGAAATGGCAGAGCAAATATTAGGTAATATCAAGGTAACGGCTCTTTTCCCCATAAAAAACGATGATCAGTTTATGGATAAGCAATTCTCACTTGTAGCAGCTAGCGTACAAGTTGCTAATAAATCCTCTGAGTCTATTACTTTTATTGATAATAACTCAAAATATCTTGTGAGAATAATAAATTATAATAAGAAGAATACCCTATACTTCTTTCCTAAAGAGACCGGACACAATATAAAGTTTAAGTTTACCTTATTGCCATCAAATGAGACTTTTCATATTGAGCCTCCTAATAAATCATTTGAAATACAATCTGCTGATTTAATTGAGAAGATATTAATTGAGGAAGAATAAGCTTTAGGGGCAAATGAGACCATGATAAAAATATTATTGCAGTTTTGTTATGGATGCATTTGAAATTGAAAAACTAAGGCAGCATACGCTGCGGGAATTATCTGAATCAGTCTCACCAAAACAAAAATCCTTAATACTAAAGAACTTCTACCAAACAATCCTTAAACAATCAGATAAAGATGTTTACGAGGCTTTTCTAGTTGAATTTCTGCAGGATTTCCTGGACAGTATAAAGGGATTTGAAGTATTTTTTCTTCCGCCTGAAGTAACCCGCGAGATAATCTGGATATTACATGAGCTCTTATTTCAGAATATTCTAGAATCACAATTCCAAACAATTAACCAAATTATTAAATCAATAGAATCAGAATTAAAACAACTTGAGAATCTGCTTAACGGTGAAAATCAGAAATCCTTAGGAAAAAGAAAATTATTCTTCCCTTTGCTTGAAAAACATCTAAAAAACGAATATAATCTTCAAATCGGCACACTAGAGACACTAACAATAAATATAAAAAAGAATAATGAAAAGAATCATTTCATAATAGTGCCTTCCTTCGAAAGTATTGACAAAGATTTACACTCACAAATAGAGAACTCGTGGTTAATGGCTGTAAATTATTTGAGAAAGAATGGGAAAAAGCTAAGCAATTACCACACGGTAATTATCCATTTCGATCACCATTGGGGAAATTATGAAGGAATCTCTGCCGGAGCTGCACTTACGATTAGCTTTATTGAGGAGCTTGTTTCATTTTATAATGCTTCTGTAATAATATCAATAAAAGACAATATAGCTATAACCGGAGGGTTTAATAATGTTACAGGCAATGCAATTATCATTGATGATCAAATCATAAAGACAAAGCTTAAAATGGTCTTTTACTCATTTATTCAAACTTTCATTGTTCCGGAAGAAAATAAGACAAGTGCAATTAGTAGATTAAAAGAATTACAAAGAATATACCCGAATAGACTGCTTGAAATTGTGGGAATAAATACTCTAGCTGATATAATAAACAGAAGAGACTTAATAGCAATTAAAAAACAAAATCCTGTCGTAATTACAACAAAATTTATGAAACGGAATTGGGTGTCCAGTCTTTTCTTGTTAGCAATAATATTACTTACAGGTTATTTCTATGAAACAAACTTTGACAATAAACCGGCAATCCTTCAAAGAAAAGGGCAAACTCTTTTTGTAGAAAATAAAGATGGAAAAGTGCTTTATTCTAAAGTTTTTGAATATCGAGCGGAAGATGCCAATAACCCATACTTGACAAGAAACTATCAAATGCTTGTTGACATATATCATGATGGCAGAAAGGAATTAATAGCTGCCGGAGAACTTCAAGGTAGCTTGCCAAAAGGAGCAAATCACGGCAGTATTACATTCTATAACTATAAAGGAGAAGAAATTTGGAATTACATATTTAAAGATACAATGTCATCTCCAGGCGAAAGACTTTCTACTAATTATGGTAGCTATTTAATTGACACTGCAACTGTCAAAAATAAAATGGTGTTGGTTGCTTATTGCAATAATAGTGAATCTTTTGGAGCAGCAATATACATGCTAGACTTAAAAAGTGGGAAAAGAGTGTTTAATACTTTCTGGCATCCTGGTTTTGTAAATGGTGGTTATATTATTAGGTCAAAAGACAATAAAAATAAGGATTTAGTTTTCTATGCAGATAATAATTCTTGGCATAAATTTGCGATCGGTATGCTAAATTTAAATAATATAAAAGGCAAAGCTCCTTCGGATAGACATCATGATTATTATGGTGAAAAAATTGCATCATTAAAGCAATATATATTATTACCGCATGAAGATTATATGCAAAAAATTACTCCCACAAAGTCACTTTATAGCGGGACGGGAGATTTTAGATTTAACGAAAATGAAAATATTTTTAGTTGTGAAGTTTATTTAGATTCAAAAAATGAAGGGTTTATTGGATATGATTTTTCCCTTGATTTAAGTAAAACAAACATCGTAATTGGTGATGATTATGCTAGAATTAGAGATCCTTACGTTAAGTCCGGTAGACTAAAACCCCCCTTAAGTGATACACAAGAATATAGAAACCTTTTAATAAGTCAAATACTTTACTGGAATGGTCATAAGTTTGTTAAGAAATATCCATTGAAGTAATTATTATTTAAAGCCAATCAGCTGCAGTTGAATCTAAAATTCGAAGAATTATTTCTCTATTACTCCTAGTTATTTCGTCTTTTCGAGGTATTTTTGGATAAGGATTAATCGGATCGTGAAGTGTGGAAGGAAATGCTTTTCCTGTTTTCGATTTCCACTTATTTATCCAATTATCTGGCAATTTTTCTGGTAAATTTTGTCCGATGAGTATTAAATATAAAATTACCCAAATTCTGGTTGTTGCTGTTATTGAATAACCGCCCCCAAATGTGAACAGCGCTCTTCCACTTGAATATTTGTTCGCATAATTAATAATAGAATGAAATAGTTTTTCATAATCCTGTGTTGTAAGTAATAGGTCAGCCAGGGGGTCTGAGAAATGTGCATCTGCACCAGCTTGAATTACTAACGCATCAGGTCTAAACCACTTTAAGGCAGGCTCGACAACTCCATTAAATACCTCTAGATAAGACTCCCCTTCGGTATAAGGTTCAAGTGGAATATTTAGTTTTAATGCGCGTCCCATTCCTCTGCCCAATTCATGAATCCAGCCGGAACCGGGGAAAAGATATTCCCCTGATTCGTGGATTGATATACACATTACCTTTTCGTCTGAGTAAAATATCTCCTGAACTCCATCACCGTGGTGAACATCTATATCAATATACGCTACGTGCCAACCTTTAGAGGTCATTTCCTTAATTGCCATAGCTAAATCATTATATAAACAAAATCCTGAGGCTAAACTTTTATAAGCGTGATGGAATCCTCCGCCTAACTGGAGAACCTTGTTTGTTTTTTCCTGCAATAATAATTTTGCCCCAAGGACTGTTCCCCCTACTTGATAGCGTGCTCCCTCTGCCATGCCCGGAATAATCGGATTATCTATATTGCCTAGTCCATAACTTTCGGCATCAGCTATATTTTCTCCCCGGCTAACTGCCTCGACTATATCGATATAATTTTTATCATGTACTGTTAATAAGTCCTCCGGATTAATTGGTTCCGGAGTTAAAGTTTTTCTCAACAAGCCTAATTCCATAATTAAATCAAGAACCATCTCAATTCTTAAGGAATTAAATGGATGATTTTCTCCTAAATTATACTTTTTATAATCCGGACTATGAATTATTTGGCACATGCTATATTAAGGGGAAAAACGACTTCAAAACCGGAGTTACAAATTTCTTGTGCTATAAATTTTATCTCCATTGTATTTATTCTTAAAACTAATTTTATTTTACTTTCTTTGTCCGGATAAGTAAGAATTGAATGGATATTAACTTTATGCTCAGCTAGCAAAGCGGTTAATCTGGCTAATTCTCCTGAACGATTAGGAAGCCTTATATCTAGTCGCCCGGATGGCTGGTGAACTCCTGTCAATAATAATAGTGCATCCAATAAGTCTGAGGTTGTAACCATTCCTATTAAAGCCGAATTTTCCACTACTGGCATGCAGCCTATTTTCAATTCTCGCATAATCTGTGTGGCAATCTCAATTGGATCTAATGGATGAGCGGTTCTAACAGGAGAACTCATAACTTTAGCTACAATAGTTTCCGGATCAAAGGGCAGCTTTGAAAGCTGGCTAGTTGCTAAACGTAAATCTCTGTCAGTAATTACGCCAACCAGTTTATTACTTTCCAATACAGGTAAATGCCTAATCTTTTTCACTTGCATTAGAGAATATGCATCATTCAATTTCGTATCAGGCGAAATTGTAACGATAGTGGTATTCATAACTTCTCGTATTAACATTTTCCTTATCCCGTTTAATTATCAAAATGACGGTCTTTTAGCTCCGCCTAAATTCAAATTCATTTTAATGCCAGAAATTTTTAATATTTCCGATAAAGAAACAATTCTCAACTCAAGTTCCCAAAGCCATGGAATTTCTTCAATCATTTGGGAGATTCTGCCTAAAAGTTCTGAAATTAAATTTCTAATATCTTCAGGAAAATCTTGAAGAGTTTCTTCAATATCCCTATCGGTCAAAGGAGTAATTCGAACTATATCACGATATCCTGGGTAATTAAATTTGATTATTGGACCAAACAAAGGATCGGCTTTTATTATTAGGAATATATTTCCTGAATCTTCTGTAAATATTTCATCGATATGTATTCCAAAAAATCTTAATAATTGAGCTGACATAATATTTTGAATTTCAATTATATTATTCGGAGAAGTATTGTCAGAAATAATTCCCTTAACAAGGTTTCGTGCTTCATTGGCATAAACATCATCATACCAAACTAATTTACCTAAAGGTTGTTTTTTAAATTCAACATACCTAACTATTTTTGCTAAAGCATTTACAGCTAATTCAGGAAAACGAAAAGCAGGAAATTTTCTCAACCCATTTTTATTTGCAATATCTTCAAATAATGATACTACTCCGGCAACTCCCATTAAACAAAGCAGTACCGGCTTCTCTATTCCGGTTGTATGCTCAGCAGATTTAACTCCTCTTTTAATAGCATCAGTAACTGCTTCGGTATCACAATTACCGACGCAAGCAAATCCTATTAATAAAGAATCAATATTATTATTAATTAAAGATTCTGTGACAGCAATTTCATAAGCATCGGCTGAAGTAAAAGCTCCAAGATCAATTACGCCTTCATCCCCAACACAAAGATTATTCATTTCACAAGCATCTGCAAAAAGAGTAGCCATTCCCGTTGAATTAGCTATTATACTTACGCGATTACCTCTAGGTAAGGGTTGGTTGGCAAGAATTAATGCAATATCAAAAAGATCTTCAAGATTCGGAGTAAGTATAATGCCTGTTTGCATAAACAATGCTTCTACTTCTAGCTCTCCTCCTGTATTTCCTCCACTTTTAGATTCTGCGGCGCGTTTTCCCGCTGCGCTGCGTGCACTTTTTACACAAAGAATCGGCTTTTTATAAGTCATTCTTCTTGTAATCCGTACAAATCTCCTTGGATTACCAAAGGTTTCCAAATAAAGAATTGCCATTTTTGTGTTTGAATCTTCTTCCCAATATTCAAGTAAGTCATTGCCCGATACGTCTGCTCTGTTTCCTGCCGACACAAAAGTAGTAAACTCAATCCCTCTTTCTTTAGCATATTCAAGAATGACTAAACCGAGAGCAGCTGAATGTGAAAAAAATCCTGCTTTGCCGGGAGACATAATAATTGGGGCAAGACTTGCGTTTAACCTTACTTCAGGGTCAGTGTTCATTAATCCCAGACAACTTGGTCCTAATAATCTAACGCCATTAATTCTAGTCAGATCTACTAACTTTTTTTGTCTTTCTTTCCCTGATTCTCCTGCATCTGCAAAACCGGCTGAAACAACTACAATACCTTTAGCGCCTGCATGAATAGCTTCTTCAGCAACTATTTGTACATTTTCTGCCGGCACAGCAATTACTGCAAGATCTATTGCCTCAGGCAAGTCTTTAACAGATGAAAATGTTTTGATACCGTATATTGAAGCAGCGTTAAAGTTTACAGGATATACAGTGCCGTTAAAATCTGCATTAATAATATTTTTGAATACAATATTGCCTATTGATTTTGAATCTCTTGATGCCCCAATTACCGCAACAACCTTAGGACGAAGTAACGGTATAAGCGAGTTCGCAACGGCGATTCTTTCCCTCAAATCA
>JAJYOQ010000120.1 GCA_021796135.1 Bacteroidota bacterium | reverse complement strand
AGACAAGACAAATTTTTGCAGAATAATATCGGAGAAATGGACGCGGGAATATTACCATTCTTTTACTCAATAGCTGCAATTGGTGCGATTGTACTATCAATAATTTTAAGTCTCATTCTTTCAGTAAATATTTTAGAGAAGAGAAAAGATTTTGCAATCATGAAAGTAATTGGTTCGCCGAAAATGTTTTTAGACAGTTTAATTATTAACCAATCGTTGATACTTTCACTATCATCTGAATGTATCGGAATAATATTGTTTTTTCCGCTTGTAAAATTGATTGAAATTATTTCTCCCGAAGTCACTACAAAGATTAGTGTAGAACAGATAATTTATATTACAATTATAATCTGCGTGATAAGTTTTCTAAGTTCGTTTTTTTCCTGCAGACGAATAAGAAAAATATTCCCGGTTGAGGTATTCTCATGATATATCAAAATAATTGTGAGCCGGTAGTAGATTTACAAAATGTATCGAAAGATTATGGATTTAATCTAAATAAATGCTCAGCATTAAGTAATGTGGATTTTTCAGCCTCAAAAGGGGAGCTGGCACTTTTATTAGGACCAAGCGGCAGCGGAAAAACTACACTGCTAACCATAACTGCCGGTTTTACAAAGCCTACTATAGGTAATATAATTTTATTCGGTAAAAATTTAAACAAATATTCACCAGGTGAATTGCAGCAACTTAGAGCCGAAAAAATATCCTTTATATTTCAAACATTTTTGTTAATTGATTCGCTGAATGTGTATGAGAATGTAGAATTAGTTATCAGATTCTCAAAAAAGTATCATGAAAATATCAGACAAAAGACCATAGAGGCTATGGACAAAGCTAACATTTCACACGTTGCAAAAAAACGCCCATTTGAACTGAGCCATGGTGAAAAGCAAAGAGCAGCAATAGCCCGGGCGTTTGCTAATGACGCAGATTTACTAATTGCCGATGAACCAACCGCCAGTCTAGAAACTATACAAGGTAAACAAATTATTAATTTACTTCATTCCTATGCTGATGAACTAAATAAATGTGTAATAGTCGCAAGTCATGATCTTAGGTTGAAAACTTTTGCGGATAAGATATATAATATTGAAAACGGAAGAATAATAATGAGGGAATAATATGAATAAAAAGATTTATTTTATACAACCAACTTATAGAGATCAAAACGGAACTCTTTTAAAAGGAAATAAGCTCTATATTATTTCATTAGCATTACCTGCTTTAAGCTCAACAATACCGGATGATTGGCAAAAAGAATTTTGCTATGAATATTTTGAAGATATTAATTTCGATTCTGATGCTTCGATCATTGGCATTTCTTCTATGGGATATGATATTTTTCGCGGAGTTGAGATTGCCGATGAATTTAGGAAAAGAGGCAAAAAAGTAATCTTCGGTGGATTCCAACCTCATATAAACAAAGATTTCTTAGAAAATCATTGCGATTCTATAGTTAATGGAAATCCCGGAGTTTCTGACATGTCCATTATATTGAAAGATGCTGAATCCAATATGCTAAAGAAAGAATATTGTTGCAAAATCGATCTTAATTATAAATTGGATTATTCAGTTTTAGACAGGGACAAATTATTTCTTACGCCTGTACTTTTAGGTGTCGGATGTTTTAATTCATGCAATTATTGCTGCATTTCATCGATTTATAAGGGTAGTTATAGACTACGAAATTTTAATCATGTTATTGAAGAACTTGATTATTTACATCACAAAACAAAATATATCGCTTTTGTAGATACAAATATTTATAACAACAGAAAATATTTGAGCAAAGTATGTGAGTTTATGATCAATCATAAATTTAATTTCATTTGGGGTGCTCAATCAACAATTGATATAGGTGACGATTTAGCTACTCTTAATCTTCTAAAAAAAGCCGGATGCAGAATATTATTTATCGGTATGGAATCAATTGATCAAGCCAATCTTGATATGATAAATAAAAAATATCGAGCGGATTCATATACCCAAAAAATAAAAAACATTCATAAAGCAGGAATTAAGATTGGTTCTTTTTTTATTTATGGTCTTGATAATGATACAAGTGAAACCTCATACTTGATGAGTAAATTTATTATCAAAAACAAAATAGCTCTGCCAATGTTGAACATACTCGTTCCAACACCGGGGACAAAGATGTATTCACAGTTAAAGTCGGAGGGAAGAATTTTAATGCAGGATGAGCAGGACTTCTTGAAAAATAATGTAGCTTATAATTCTTCTTTCAACCTTTGTTTCTATATTCCAAAGAAAATGACACCAGCGGAAATAGAAGATGGTTTTCTCGATCTGTTAAGAAGGCTATCCGGTTTTTCACAAATCTTTAAACGCTCTATAAGCAAAGATTTTAGTTTAACCCTTTACCTGCTATATATGAATTGGTTGTTTAGAAAGGAATATTTGATGTTAAAAAGGAAAAAGTCACAAAAGCAGAAAGCATCATTGACTGGGTGACATCCCGGCATATGTTTTTTAAGTCAGCTCTAAAAAATTAAACGGGAATCCAAATCATGATTTACTTAAACATGATAGAATAACTTCTCCAAAATTTTCCCATTTAAATTTAAATGAAGTTTTAAGAAGTTTTTCTGATGAATATAATATATCAAATCCCGGCTGCCATATTGTAAAGACAAATTTATTTATTCCTATTTTGTTTAATAAATGGGGTGCTAAGTTAATATTGTTTATAATTGACGACACTGAAGCAATGAGCTTAGTCTTTAAATCAAAATTCTTAGAGCGATTTAATATTCTTAAATAAGATTGAAAAGCATCTTCAAATTGAACGGGGTCATTTACTGTAATATTAAATATTTCTCCAGATTTGCTACAGTTCTGCATTAAATGAATTGATGCTGCCGCTACATCTTCTACATGAACAAAGTTAAATTTTCTTTTTTGAAGCTTTCCTGCTAAAAGAATTTTAGAAACAGCTGCCTCACGCAATTTTTTGCCGAACGGTGTATGTTCATCTGGGCCAAAAACAGCAACTGGACGGATAATAATTGAGTGTATTTTTTCCCTTTTAGAAATTCTTATAGTTTCTAATTCCCCTAAATATTTTGAATAGCCATAAGGTTCAATTGCCCTTGGCTGAATTGATTCGTTTACCGGTTGATATAATTTTGAAAGAAGGCCGTAAACAGCAGTAGAACTACAATATAATATTTTATTTACGCCATTTTCAGAGGCACATTCTAAAATGTTGCGAGTCCCCATAGCGTTGATCTTATTTAGATTATTTCGTGATTCATGTGAACTTACAAGCGCCGCCAAGTGATAGACCTCATCAACTTCTTTCATTGCATTATTTAAGGAATTCGGATCTAGAATATCCAGCATTAACGGTTCAACATTTTTTAATCCGGAAAAAATATTTAACTGTGCGGGATTATGGATGCCAGCTTTCACTTTATAGCCATATTCATCTAATAACTTAATCAGATATCTACCTATAAACCCCGAAGCACCGGTAACAAGAATTTTTTCATTCACATTATTAATCTCTTTTTGACAAAAAAATTACCAATAGCTAAACAATCTAAATCAGTTGATAAAAAACATAATATTGCGTCTTTTGGCGAACAAACAATCGGCTCATTTCTAAGATTAAAAGAAGTATTAAGAACTACTGGAATGCCTGAAAGTTTATTAAACTCTGAAATCAAATTCCAGAAAAGACGATTATTTTTTTTTGAAACAGTCTGAAGCCTTGCCGAGCCATCCACATGAGTCACGGCAGGGATTATGTTACGATATTGATTTAGTACGGGCACAGCAAAAAGCATAAATGGAGAGCCATTTAATCCAGTCATATCAAAATATTTAGCAGCTTCTTCTTCTATTACGGCTGGGGCAAAAGGTCTAAAAGATTCTCTTCGCTTTACTTTTTCATTTATACGATCTTTCATTTGAGGATTACGAGGATCTGCTAAAATACTTCTATGCCCGAGTGCTCTTGGTCCAAATTCCATTTTCCCTTGAAACCAACCCACAACTTTTTCTTCACAAAGCGCTAGAGCAGTTTCTGATGCAATATCATTATGCTTTGACCATTGAAGTTTTTCCCGATATTTATTTAATTCATTAAGAATATCCTGATCATTATATCTTGGTCCCCAGAAAGTAGTCTCTAATTTTGAGCGATTCTTATGTTTATCGTTAATAGTTTTATAATAAGCATAAAGCGCTGCTCCAATGCTGCAACCTTCGTCATTTGCCGCGGGTTGAATAAAAATCTTATTAAATAAACCGGAGCGGGCAATCATTCCATTCAGGGTACAATTCAAAGCAACTCCGCCAGCCATGCATAGATTTTTAATTCCTATTTCTTTTTTAAAATATTTCAGTTTATGCAATACCGCTTTATTTATTGATTCTTGAAGAGCAGCAGCTACATCAGCATCTCTTGCTGAAAATGGTTCGTTAGATTTTCTTGGTTTACCTAAATTACTAATAATCATGTTTTTCAAATTAGGAGAAGCCAGTAACTCTGTGGAGTATTTGCCGTTTTCCAGAAGATTTACAACCGCGTCAAAAAAAATCCTATATTTTTGGGGATTACCATAGGAAGCAAGTCCCATTACTTTATATTCATCTCCAAGACTACGGAATCCTAAGAAAACCGTAATTATCAAATAAAGTGATCCTAGAGAAGTTGGAATAAATGTACGCTCAATTTCAGTGATTGAATTTTCCTTACCTACTGCAATCAATGAGCTTTCAATCTCCCCCGTTCCATCATTAGTAAAGATAAGGGCTTCTCGAAATCCTGATGGATAAAAAGCGCTTGCTGCATGGCTTTCATGATGCGGCACATGAAAGAATCTTTTCGGTACATATCCTGCCATTTGCTTAAATTGATTTAAGACAATTTCATGAGACATCATTGAATTGAATATAGAATTATATGATTCTTCGACATAATGTTCTTCTCCATCAACAAACCATGGACGGAGATATTCTATTCTTTTGTTAATAATAAATTCATTGAAATCGCAGTAATGCGTTACCAAATCAACATCCTTAATATTGATGTTTGCTTTATTCAAACAAAAATTAATTGCATTTCGGGGCAGCATAGTATTACCACTAAGATTTAAGGAAAATTTTACTCGAGTAAATCTTTCCTCAGCAGCCGAAGCAATTAATTGTCCATCTGAAAATATTGCCGCTGATGCATCATGTCCAAAATAGCCCAAAGGAAATCTTGAAAACGGCACTTCACCTTCTCGGTAATTAAACAGGCTTTCAAAATCTTGATTGGTTTTCGCAAGAGGACTTATTATACATTTACTAAGATGCGAATCTCTTGTAAAACCACTATATCCTAAAATGTACATTTATCTCCTTTTAGTTTTTCGGAGTATCACAAAATGGCGCGGCGGTTTCAATAAAAGATCGAGAGCTATAAGCTGCTTAGTTTTTGTTAAATTATGGAAACTACTGCATAATTGATCCGAGGATAAATAATTCGATATTTCAGGGTTAATGCCTAGAACTTTGCTGATTTCAAATCCGCATAAATGGCTAAGTTCAATTAATTCTTCCATGCTAAGTAGAATCTCATTTGGATTAAGGAATTGATCTGCGATCCAAATAGGGTCCGAAAACATTTCATTTAGGGAAGGATCTTCAGAATAAGTTTGTACCAAGTCATTTAAAGGGGTAATATTTTTTGTATTAAATATAAATTCTTTAGTAAAATTTAATTCGTCAATTTCCCTTGACTTATTTTTAAGAAGCATACTAAGCAAACGCATATTTAAAGAATGCTTATATCTTCCATACTTTGAATAAATCCAAAGATATAATTCACCATCATCCTTAAGTGCATGATATAGGTTTTTCAGCACTGCTATTGGGTCGGCAGTATGATGAAGGACCCCTAAACAGTATATGATTTCAAAGTAATTTTTGTAGGGTAGAGAAACGCGTAAATTCCATTTCTTAAAAATAACATTGGAAAGATTTTTCGATTCTGATAATGTAACTGCTTTAATTAATGATGTTTTTGAATTATCAAACCCGACAAATTTTAATTTTTTATTATTTTCAGCTAAATGAATAATTGTGTTTCCTGTTCCGCAACCGGCATCTAATATGCTTGGTCTTACTCCCTTCTTTACTAAAGATTCAATGGAGCTATTAATGTTCCGCAAAAAAATCAAGCCATCTCTATCAAGAGGTCTTGTCCCGGGAAACGGATATTTTTCATAAAACTTGCGGCTTTGGGAAGTTACATTATCTCTATTTCCATCTAATTTTTGCTTAAACATAAAATTCATTCTTTTTGGAAAACTTCTCCGCAATTAGAAAATATCTTTTCATTAATTTTTTAACCGATTCATCTTCTATATCATCAAATGATGCTCTAGAACTGACAACATAGGCCATAAAGAATCCATCAATTTCTCGCTGGGTAAAATAATTTGGTAGAATTCTTATAGCATTTTCAATTCTTTCTTTAGTAAAGGCAAATTCTCTTATTGCTTTTATTTTTAGATTTATCAGAGTATCTAAACTAAAATCATAAGGTCCATCACCCACATCCACATAATCTCTTTGAACATCGAACGTTGAGTTTTGGAAGTAACCAAGCGATTGCGCTAACCTGTATAATTCCGTGCCGGGGAAATAAACCACCGTAAAAAATGTTGCTCCGCAAAGGGAAGATGCCTTGGCAAATTCAATTGTATCATTTGCTTCTTCTTCTGTCTCAGTAGGAAAACCAAGCATGAAAAAACCACGCGTTACAATATTTGCTTCTGCAGTATATTTTATGGCCTCTTTTATTTTTTCAAGATTTAAATTCTTTTTAATAAGCTTTTGCAGACGTTGTGAAGCAGTTTCTATAGCATAGGAGATAAATTTTGTCCCGGCAGCTGACATCATTTCAATTAGCTCCCTGTCCACTCTATCGCCTCTAATGGCATTTGGAAATGATAAAGTGATTTTCATACCGCTTTTAATTATAAGGGAGAATATTGTTTTTGCCCGGTTTAAATCGAGGTTAAAAATATCATCTATGATTTGAAAATCAGTAATACCATAATTATTATAAATATATCTGATCTCAGATAAAACACTTTGAGGTGACCTTGCTCTAAATTTTTTCCCCAAAATATTATGACAATAAATGCAACGGTAAGGACATCCCCTTGTTGTCATTATGTTAGCGTGTGGAATTGATATTTTTGAAGTGAATGTTAGAAATTGATTTGAAAATTTATTAAGATCAATTGCTCCATAGGAAGGAAATGGCAGCGAATCAAGATCGTTGATAAGGGATTGGGGGATTGTTTTTACAATTTTATTTCCAGTCCGATAAGCAATACCCGGAATATTATAATAATCTTTTTTGTCAATTAATTGTCTTATAAGATCAATCAGAGTTAATTCGCCCTCTCCTATAACGACACAATCAATATAACCGTTGATAAGTGCATCATCGGGATCATCAGTTGCATAAGGACCGCCAACTGCTAAAAAACAATTTTTATTCCAATTCTTAACGACTTCGGACACGACTCTCAGTGTATCTTTTCCAATAGTCAAACACCGGACACCGACAAAATCGGGTTCAAATTCCTGCAGATACCGATTCATGTTTCTTTTATCATCATCGCTATGGCCTGATTTTGAGACCAAAGTCTCTATCTCTATTATAATATTGTGATTGAATTCTTTTTGTAAAGCTGCTGCTAAATACATTAAACCAAGTGAATGTTCTGCAGAAGGCCATACTTCTTCAAGTGATGTACGAAGGATATCTAACAATAATATTTTCATACTATTTTTATCCACTTTGGTAATTCGGGCAATTCCTTTTGTTCTCTATGAAAGATTAATAAATCGTTGTTTATTTGCTTGCTATTTTCAATTAAATTGAAATCCATCATTTGGTAAAGAGCTCGCATTAATTTATTTTTTCCCGTATCATGGAATTCTCCATAAAAATCGATGAATCCTTCGTTAAAAACTTCTTTCATTAAGGTAATTAATATAGCTCTCTCAATTCCGCGCCCCATTACCCTACATGAAACTGCAAGGTATTTTAAGCTGCTTATTTGCTTTCCGTTATCTTCAATTGCCACACCGATAATACCATAACTTCCGAATTTATCCACCAATTCAGCCACATAAATAATAGTAGTTTGAGCTTCATTCAAAAATAGATTCAATAAATCATCTTTATTAAGTATCCATCCTGTTGTATTTAATTGATGAGTCCTAGTCATAAGTTCTAAAACCCTCGGAACATCTTCTCTTTGCATCCGGCGTATCTTAAGTATCATTTTACAAGAGATCAAAAAATCTTCCCGGGAATCAAAAATTGATTCCGCTCGTTTTCTTATTTGCTCTGCTTTATAAAATTGTCTTCTTTGTTTCGATTCATTTGTAATTACTTCAGGCATAAGCTCCTTCATTTCAAGAAGTTTATAAGCTTCCACTGCATTGATTGCCAAAACTTCCGGAAGCATAAACTTCATCTGTTCCAGCTCAAAATCATCATCATCAACAAATACAATTGACCCTAGAGAAATATTCAGCTCATTGGAAATATCAATTATGTTATTAGATTTTTGAAGCCAATTAATTTTTACTGCAACAAAGTAATCCGACATATCATTCTCTTTTAATTTTTTTAACGCTGTCCCTTCATCTCCTCTACTAGCTATTGAATGTAGAATACCTCTCTGGTCTAATTCCTTTATTATCCGGATAATATGTTTCCGGATAATTATATCACCTTCAATACAAACGTTATCCCATAATGTATTATCAAGATCCCAGACTACACACTTTTTGTAACTCATTTATATCCTCTCGGTAAGACTATTTGATAACACTAGCTGGCTTTTCTTTATATAGTTTGTAATAGATTCAATGGAAGAAAAATTTTCGGGTAAAAGATCCTCGTCGGGAATAGTTATGCAAAATTCTTTCTCTATAAAGCAAATAAATGATATTAGTCCCGCCGAATCAACTATTCCGGATTGGAACAGGTTTTTATCAAAATTAAGTTCTACCGTATTGTTATGTGGAAGAAAAGTCTCACGAATATAATCGTAAAGTATTATTTCCATATTATGATTTGTTTGTTCCATTGTGTATTCTCCCAATCTATTTTTAATACCACGACAGAAAGTTTTCATCATTTTAATGAACTTTAAGAGAATAATTTTCGAACTACAATTACATATTAAAACGATAAGTCAAATAAAATTCTACTCTATGTTATAGAATTAATAATTCTCATTTGTCAAAAAAATGTCAAATAATTTTAAAATAAACTGCGTGAATATTTTCTTAATAAGATTCTTTAGTCTACCACACATTAATTCTCTCTGAAGTGGTTTTAAATCGGTTTAAACAGCAATATAGCGGTGTATTAATTTTTATTGCTCAGTTGAACCAAGCCTTTATTCACATGCGAATTTTTAACAATCATTTGACAACTTTTTGACAGAATGGATGTTAGGATGTTTTATTATTTCATCGAAATTATTTAATAAAAAGGTGACTAAAATGAAAAAGCTTTTAATGATACTAACAATCGTAATTTTTTTTGCATTTTACTTTTCGGTTTACGCTCAGATTGATACCTTGACTATACTTCACTTCAACGATACTCATTCTTGTTTAGCACCGTTAGCTCCAAGGACAGAAAATTTGGATGGCACTCGTGGCGGAATTGCCCGCGCAGCTACATTAATTGGTATGACAAAAATGACCGATCAAAATGTTCTCGTCCTTCATGCCGGAGATAGTTTTATCGGTGATATCTTTTTCAATAAATATTATGGCGCAGCGGAACTTCAATTGTTAAATTCAATAGGCGTTGACGCCATGGCTGTAGGTAATCACGAGTTTGATTTAACACCTGTGGTGCTAGATACTGCTTTGAAGATGGCATTCCCGAGCGGAGGGTTTCCATTGCTTTCAGCTAATCTAATACTTGAAGATCCAAGCCTACAGTCACTTAAG
This sequence comes from Bacteroidota bacterium, assembly GCA_021796135.1. Next base: position 149 of record JAJYOQ010000120.1, on the reverse strand, counting down.
AATTTCATAAAACCATTTATAGTAAAGCAAATTGGGAATATCAAGGTTGGTCTTTTCGGAATGATAACACCCGAAACAAATTTCTTTTCTCAACCTTCTCCCGCAGTTATTGATACAAGCCAGAGCGGACTAATTCAAAGCGCAATGGA
>JAJYOQ010000119.1 GCA_021796135.1 Bacteroidota bacterium | reverse complement strand
GAAGAATTCTTGATCATTTTTGTTTTTTTTCTCCTTCCTCACTTCTACAATGCTTCTAACCTTCCTTTCCCATTTCTTTCCACACAAAAAAAAACATTCATGCAAACAATAAAAAAAATATTTTCCTCTGTAGCACAGTCATGTCCCGTTTGCGGGATTATCAAACTGTGCCTCTCCGACAACCCCAGCTCAACAAGAATAGTAATGTTAATAATCGTCCTATGGTTCATCGCAGATTGGCTAATGGAATTCCACTCGAAAGGCATATACACCTTAACCTGGGAAAAACTCACACTCCTCACATCCGCCTTCGGTCTAAAAGCCATCCAAAAATTCCCCGAATCCTCCGGAAATTATTCTTCAGATAATTCAACTCAGTCAGACATACTACTCCAACCCTAAGGTTCTCATACGCGCCCTTTTGTCAAAGCATTGAGGAAATTGTCAAAAGCTATAAAATATAAACCGTTATTTGATCCTGTTTGGAATGCATGTGGTATTGTGGGATCGCTTAATTATAATTCCGATGGAGTATGGTCAACTGAGTAAAAATAATTGACTAATTTTATGTATTATATTAAATAGTCACTTATTTTTAGTAGTTTTGGAGTAATGATTTCGTGCTTTTATGGTGTCTTTCATCATCATTTCTATCTGATACTGTATTTTTCTCTTTGATTTTACAACAAATGAACTTAACTTATAAGTGAAGTTTTCGATAATATATTTGGAACCCCTATCAGGGGTAAAAACAAAAATCTATACTATCAAATATGAAGGTAAGGTTATTTCAGAACTTCAATCTTTTATCGTTAAATTTCAAGACGATAATTCTGAATTACTCAATGAAATATTGTTAAGAATTCAATACATTTCTAAACGCGATGGTATTCAAGATTCTTTTTTCCGTCGTGAATGTTCTGAATCTCACAATGTTTTTCGCTTATTAGAAACTAAAGAACTTAGAATTTATTGTCTTATGTTTTCCAATGTTGCATTATTATTTGGTTGTGGTGGTATTAAAAACAGAGACACACGTACACTTTCTCAAAATCCTCATCTCGATAAAGAAGTTAAAAAGTTAATTAAGATTGAAGATGCAATTAATCTTAAAATAAACTCGGGCGATTTAAAAATTACCGATAACGGACTTGGAGGTAATTTGGAAAATATAGAACTATAAAATCTTACATCAATATGAAAATCAAAAAAAACAAAAATGATCAAGAATTCTTCAGTGAATTCTTAAAATATATTCCTAAAAAAGTTAAAAGCTTTGTCCGCATCTCAATGGACATTGCAACACAAATAAATTATTACCTTAATCAAAAAAATCTTACTCAGCGCGAACTTGCAGTGAAACTAGGTAAAAAAGAATCTGAAATCAGTAAATGGCTAAGCGGGAATCATAACTTTACTATTAAGACAATAGCAAATATTGAAGAAGCTATTGGCGAAGAAATAATTAGTGTCCCCCTTTTCGCAAAAAAGGAAATAAAACTAATTCATATTCAGTCTTATTCAGAAAAATTAGCTTTTAGTATGCCTGATGCCCCATTCTTTACATTTTCAGATTCTACAATAAAGTATAGTTTAGATAATCAGATTCAAATTAATCCTAAATCTTTTTCTTATGATAATGGAACAACAATTAGTTAAAAATAATATTCAAATGACTTTCGAAATTGTAGGTATTCAGATACTTAATTTAAGCATTAAGAATTCGCCTGAATACTTCCTATTACCTGCTAATAATAATTATGCTTTTGAAATTAAAGCCGGTGTACTGGTTGATCCATTGAACCAAGTTATCGGGATAGATTTTTTTATACAACTTTTTTCTTCTCCGGAAAAAAAAGATAATGTATTTGGACTTACTGTGAGAATGTCCTACAAAATATTAAACTTTGAAAATGTTGTTATTCGTGATGGCTCAAAAATCTCTGTTCAAGACTCAGCGCTACATCATTTGCTTGCTTTAACAGTTTCAACTACACGCGGAATTTTGTTCGAAAAAGTACAGGGTACTTTTCTTTCACGAATTATCCTTCCTCCTATTGATGTTACAACCCTAACAAAAACTGAAAACCAAATACCACAAACAAGCCCTTCCATATAAATAATATAGAAATGACTGTAAATAGAAGCAGTCTTACTTTAGCATCTAACATCTAATTCATTCTTATTCCTTGTTATGATTGAAATTATGGATTTTATTATTCCATCTAATATAAAATCCATTTTTAATTGTATTCCTTCCTCACTTTTACAGTGCAGCAAATCTTCCTTTCCTATTTCTTTCGCCTCAAAAAAAACAATGATGCAAAAACTTATAAATATTTTAATCTCCGTAGCACAGTCATGTCCCGTTTGCGGGATTATCAAACTGTGCCTTCTCAAAACACTCCACTTTATTAAACTGTGCCTCTCCGACAACAAAGGCAACCCAAGCTCCACAAGAATAATAATGCTAATTATCGCCTTATAGATTGACTTTTAAATCTTTGTTTTTATGTCAAGATATTTTTATGATAAATTTCATTGCGTTTCATTCAAAATTCATCCGCCGCGGCGGATTCATAATTCAAAATTGCGGCTTGCCGCGCTATGGTTCATCACCGACTGACTAATGGAATTCCATTCCAAAGGCATTTACATCTTAACCTGGGAAAAACTCACACTCCTCACATCCGCCTTCGGTCTAAAAGCCATCCAAAAATTCCCCGAATCCTCCGGAAATAATCCCCCACCCGACCTCAAATAATTTCCTCTTCTATTGCCTTCGCACATTAAAAGAATTGCGTTAAGAAATTTCATGAACTTGTCCGCCGAAAGCGGAGTGAAGCGCCTGCTTGCCGGCGAAGTGAGAAATCCTCCGTTTAACTCTATCCTTCAAATTCAGGACATGACATTCATTAAAATTTCGACCTCCGGTACCGGAGGTAATAATCCCTCTTCAGCATGCCAGGACTTGAATGAAGGGACTAACTTAAATACTGGTGCAACTACCGGGGGCTGGTCATGCGGGTAAAAGTTTCGGAATAAATTTTATTTGAAATCCGGAATTTATTAACAAGTAGGTTAAGGTTTTTTATTATTAACTGCAATTCAGTAGAAGCAGATTCAATTTCAGATGTCTTTTCGTTATTCGCATTTGATAGGCTGTCAATATCCTTAACACTCCGGCTGATATTTTCGGCAGAAGAAGATTGAACTTCACTTGCTCCGGCAACTTGTGAAATTAGTTCCAGAGTTGTTCTGCCGCTTTGAATAATATTATCAAGTGATTCTATTGTCTTTTGAGTTAATACATGCCCTTTTTCAACTTCTTTATTTCCGACTTCGATAGATTCGATAGCATTTACATTTTCGCTTTGCAGATTTTTGATCATAGAGCCTATTTCCTTAGTCGCCTTAGAAGTTCTTTCCGCTAATTTACGGACTTCATCAGCAACAACGGCAAAACCCCTTCCCTGGTCTCCTGCTCGTGCAGCTTCAATAGCAGCATTTAGCGCCAGCAAATTTGTCTGGTCGGCAATGTCGTCGATCATTTGAACAATTTCACCTATTTGATCACTTGAATTTGCCAAAGCATTTATTGTGGTTGTAGTATTACGTACAACAGCCGCAATTTTATTCATACCTTCAACTGTTTGCTTTATTATCATGCCGCCGTTTGCTGCCAGTTCGGTAGATTTTTTAGATGATTCGGCGGCAACATTTGCGTTCCGGGAGACTTGCAAAATTGTGGTAGTCATTGCTTCGATAGCGGTAGTTACTTCAGCCGTACGCTTAGTTTGTTCAATAGAACCGAAAGAAATTTCTTTGCTAAAATGTGAGATCTTTCCGCTAACCTGCGAAGTAAGGTTAACAGAATCAGAAACATCGGAAATAATTTTTTCGATAGAATCAGCGAGAGCATTTACATCATTTTTGATAATTGCATGGTCACCCTTATAATTACCCTTCATTCGAATCAAGAAATTTCCTTCGGACATATTCTTAAGAACTTCACCAGATTCTTTTATGGGCTGAATAATTGAATCAAGAGTAGCGTTTACACCGTTAATAATATTTTTAAATTCACCGCAATGTTTATTTGCATTGGCTCTGTATCTTAAGTTACCCTGTAAGGCGGCATCGGCAAGAAGTTTAGCATCGTCCGTAAGCGCTTTTAAGCTATCTTTAATTGTCTGAAAGGCTCTTCCTAAATTATCTTTATCAGAAAGCAATATAACTTCGTTCTCAAAGTTGCCTCCGGCAAAAGACAGCCCAAGCACAGCTCTATCTTCCATAGACTTATTTAATTTAAACACAGAATTATTCAACTCGCCTATTTCATCTTTTCTTTTGAGACCATCTAAAGAAACGAATTCACCGTCGGACAATTTTTTAATTGCCGATATTGATTTATTAAGGTCTTTGGTAATCTTATTACTTATTAGATGCATTGCGATAAAATATGTAATTATAATTACAGCAAGTCCAAGTATTACGGCAGTTAATACCTGGCTGAATAATTCAGAGTGCAGATGCTTGAGAGAGTATCTAACGCTTACGACTGCCAAAGTTTCACCGCTCTTACTTGCATGACAAACATTACATTGATCATTTGCATAAATAGGTTCAATAGTGCGAAAGACAGGAATACCGTTAAAATTTTCCTCATAAGCCATAGACTTACCTGACTGCAAGACGGATTTTTCTTCGGCATCCATTGCGTCTTCCGCATTATTCCTTATTTTATTTGATGATGTTATTCTTAAGTCAGCCAGATTTTTTAGATCCTTCATCTGGTTGATGTAAGGATCCACTTTAATAATAGCTTGCGACATAGCCTGCACAAGCGAGCGAATCATAACCTGACTTAAATTGTGAGATTCTAATTTTGCACTTTCTAATTTTGTTTGACTTTCCCTGGTTACCATTACGAAAATTAATATGCTAAATGCGATTGCGAGATTTATAGATACTATAAACCCTATCTTCTTAGTTATGGATAATTTCATGATTTTTCCCTTAAAGATTAATTTCAAGAATTCAGATACTTAATTATCGTTTCCCATGAATTTATTTTTAGCTAATAATCACGGTATCGAAGTGAATTAACAATTTTTTAACATAAATAATATGAGAAATTCCTGCGTTAATAATAACCTGTTAGTTAAAAATAATTTTTAGGCATGTTAATTCGTTTCTTAATAATCTGATAACATTGAAGTAAGTATTCCTTAATACAAAAGAATTATTTTTACGTACTTTATTTATGTATTTAAATAGTCCCAAGCGACTAAAGGGTTTTCAAATTATTATAGAAATAGAATACTCCGGGCAAAAAGGAAGCCAATGAAATTATGATTTCTGCGGTTGGTATTAATTCCGTAGTGGGTGACCTGGACCTTTACAGCGCATCCATAAAAGCTTCAGATAACTTAATGAATGTTTTTAATATATTTGAAGAGAATAAAAGCCTGCCGGGAATTATTGTCACAGAGGAAGATAAATTTTCCAAGATGCTTCCACGGACAAAATTTTACGAGGCTATGAGCAAGCAGTACATGTTTGAGCTTTTCTCAAAACGCAGGGTAAATTCTTTTTTTGACGATAACTACATTGATCATTCTTTATTTCTAATTTTTAGTACTCCAATTCTATACGCAGCCAACGAAGCGTTAAAGAGAGAAGAAGCTTACAGGTACGATCCAATAATTGTAAAATTCCAGGACAACAATTTGAAGCTGCTTGATTTTCATAAGCTGCTTCTTGCTCAAACACAGGTGCATTTGCTTACTTTTAAGTCATTGAAAGAAGCTAACGAATTTAAGAAGGATGTTCTGGGAATGGCGGCTCACGATCTGCGCAATCCTATAAATGCAATTTTAGGCTTCTCTTCACTTATTAGAGACATAAGTCCGAAAACCGATGAAATAAAAAATTACGCTAATTATATAAACGAGGCGGCGCAGCAAATGAACGATCTGCTAAATGAATTATTAAATTCCGCTGCAAATGACGCAACAGAACTAGAGTTGAATAGAATTGACTTTGATTTAATTCCTCTTATCGAGGGAATAATTAATTCATTCAAGCAGCAGGCTCTTTCCAAACACCAATCAATAAAATTTAACTGGAGCGCCGACCATATATTTATAAACGCCGACAAGCAGAAGATTAAAGAAGTATTAGAGAATCTAATATCAAACGCGATAAAGTATTCGGATAAGGAAAAATTAATTGAAGTTTATACTGAAAAGCGCGATAGCGCGATAGTTATCAAAGTTAAGGATGAAGGTCCGGGATTTAACGACAGTGACCTGAAAAAAATATTCAAAAGATTTCAAAGACTGAGTGCAAAGCCAACAGGTAATGAGCCTTCGACAGGGTTAGGGTTATATATTGTAAAGAAAATAATTGAACAGCACGAGGGAGTAATTACCGTCGACACCGAAATAAATAAAGGGAGTACGTTCAACATTATTTTGCCACAAATAATATACAATTCAAACAATATGAATTAGATAAACTTATGAGTATGCATAAAAGGTTAATTAAATGGACACTACATTAAACGATAACTTACGGCTTGAAAACAACCTTAAAGATAACGGGAAAATATTTTCCCGGGTTTATGATGAAACTTCCGACATAATGTTCCTTCTTAGTATTAACGCGGATGAAAGCTTTACTTACCTTTCCGTTAATAATGCCTTTACTAAAGTAGTAGGATTACCAAAAAGCAAATGCACCGGTAAAAAATTCGGACAGGTATTTCCCAATTCATTTACGGACGAAATGACTGATATTTTAAAAATGGTAAGCGTAAAGAAAATAAAATATGAAATGGAGCTAAGCCTTGATTTAAGGACCAAATACTTTTTCCAGGCAACCGTTATTCCTATTCTAGATAATGCAGAAGAGTGTCTTTATTTTTTGATTGTTGCAAGAGATATTACGGAGCAAAAGAAACATGAAGTTGAGTTGCTTGATACAAAAATCAAAGCAGAAGAATCAAATAGATTAAAGGCTTCCCTGCTCTCTAATATGAGTCATGAACTAAGAACGCCCCTAAACGGAATATTAGGGTTTGCAGAAATTCTAATCGAAGAGTTGAAGAACCCGGATTATAAAGAGATGGCAAGCTTTATTTCGAAGTCAAGTAAAAGATTGTTAACCACGCTTCATTCCATACTCGAACTTTCAATACTGGAAGCGGAAAGACAGGAGGTTTACAATACAACACTAAACATAAATGAAATAATAAGCGAAGTATCGGAGCGATTTTTAAATGATGCGAAAATAAAAAACCTAAGCTTGACGGTAGATATTCCGGGCGAACAGAAAAAGCTTCACTTAGATGAATCTCTCTTTAAACAAATCTTGAACAACTTATTAGACAACGCATTAAAGTTTACTAAGATCGGCGGTATAACAATAGCAACTTCAGAAACAATCGAAGAAGACAAATCTTACGTTGATATTAAAGTTATCGACACCGGTATTGGAATATCCAAAGTGCACCTGGAATCAATATTTCAAGAATTCAGGCAGGAGAGCGAAGGTTTCGGGAGATCTCACGAGGGAACTGGTCTGGGTTTAACATTAGCAAAAAAAATGACGGAACTTATGGGAGGTAAAATTATAGTTGAAAGCAAAAAGAATGAAGGCAGCGTTTTTACTTTAAGATTCCCTGCAATGAATGCAAACACCGGGAGCGTAAAAACATTTTCCGGCTTGCAGATTACCGGGAAGAAAGCTTCACGCAAATTACTAAGGCTGCCTAATGTTTTGCTTGTAGAAGATAATGATATGAACAGCAAGCTTACGAGAGTCTTCTTAAAAGATCTATACAATGTGGATGCGGTTGCTGACGCCGCTTCTGCGCTGCATCTTATTAACGAAAAAAGCTACGATATAATTTTAATGGATATAAACCTGGGAGAAGGTTTAAACGGAGTGGATGTAGTTGAGCAAATAAGAAAAATCGACAAGTATGAAAATATCCCGGTAATAGCTCTTACAGGGTACGCGTTAAATTTAGACAGGGCGAATTTTTTGAGCTGCGGATTTACGCACTACCTTGCAAAGCCGTTTGATAAGAAACAGCTAATAGATATGCTGAATGATGCAGTGTCGGTTTCCTTATAGAGAATGAAATACTTAATCTTTTAATTCCTCTAATTTCTTGGCTGCTTTAATCTTTGAATACTTATTTCTGAAATTTCTTACCGGCAAGCTCATAACTTTATTCAGACAATTGAGTTCATCTTTCCTATCGCCAATTTTATCATAGGTCTTCGATAAGTTGTAGCATGCGGCAATTAGATTATTATCTATTGCTAACGCTTTCATAAACATTTTTATAGACTCTTCATAGGTTCCTTCCGGTACGCCGCCTAAGAAAGATTTTGCAAACAGCTTCTCAAACCAATTTAAGCCTGCGGCTTCGCGGTTATATATACCAAGAATTATATAGGGAAAGACATCTTCAGGATTCATCCTAATAGCTTTTTCTGCGTTTAATTTTACTTTGAAAGCGTATTTAATTTTTTCACTTCCTCCCTTAAACATCGCCAGATTACCATAGGACAAAGCAAGATAAGTATAAGACAAAGCGCTGTCCGGATATTTCCTCTGTAATAATTCCGCCGCACTTACAGCTTTATTGATATACCATTCCGCAGCATCATGTTTATTCAATTCGAACATTTCCTCCCCGGCGTCATCATACGCCAGCGTAAGCGAAGTATGCTCTAATTGACAAGGACGGGCCAACAGGCAAATATTTTAGTGAGGAAATTAATCCCGAAACACAAGAAATCCCTTGGTAGCTGAAATAAACAAAGATATTATTCAAAAACAAAACTAATCTTTCACCGATGAAATAAGAAATCATGTGGTCATTATTTCACAACATGGAAACTGACTATCACAATAATCCCGATGAATTCAGCAAATCCATTATCCTTTCGCATATTGAGAGAGTAGTGTTCACCTTTACTTTCTCCCAATCGACCTCAAATAAATTCCAATCCAAATAGAATAGATGCCTTCGCACATTAAAAGAATTGCGTTAAGAAATTTCATGAAGTGAAGCGTTAATCGAAAAATACTGTTCGAGCGAAGCGATTTTATTTTTCATAGCGGAACGGAAAGATCCCGATTTAATCGGGATAGCAATTCTTTTTAAGTGCATGTTCTGGCGCCTGCCCCGCAACCTATACGGGGTTTCTTTTCTGGAGTTTACCCCACACTTGATGCGGGGCCAAGAAAAGAAAGCTAATAAATATTTATTTTAAGTATTGATTTGGCGAATATCCCGCTGAAATGCGGGATTCCTTCCCAAATTCTACAGTGCTTCCCGCACCCCTCTTCCCTTTCTTTGCAATCAAAAAACCATTTGGACAACTTGGACACCATTTTTCTCATATCGCTCAACAAAACCCTTTCCAACGAAGGCTTAATCACCAACAACCCCAACGACAAAGGCGGCTTCACATACTGACTCAGGTAAACAGCCTATTAATAACTTTCCCTTTGTTGTGTGTTATCTAACAATTATTCTTATTTCCAAGAGACAAGAATTTAAAATTTAGTTTTCTTGGATATAGCAAAAATCTAATTGCACAAAATATCCCGCCTATAAAAAATTTATTAATTGATTAACGTAAAACAATATTGTAAGTAGTCAATGTCATGCCTTTATACGGGTATCTATTGTTCTAAAACAAACGAAAAAATAGATTCCCAATCCTGTCTGCCGGTATGCCGATCCTTGTGAATGACAAATGGAGATCCCCTTTAAGTTAAAATGCATTATTGCGTGACTTCAGTGTGGATAATGGCAAGAAAGTTGATAACCATAATTATCTAAAAATTATTTTAAAAACTTATAATTAATTCGAGGATCACTTATATGAAACATAAAGTATATGTTACTACTGCTGCAATTTTTATATTAACTTTATTATTGATAAACGCAGCCTTCGCTACCGGTGGATATTTTAAGCATGGATACGGAACTAAATACTCTTCATTAGCAGGAGCAGGCGTAGCGCTATCACTAAGTTCCATGGGAGCTGCAACAAACCCGGCGGGCTTAGCTTTCTTGGACAAAAGTCAATATGAAATAAACTTAGGTTTATTTAGCCCACTTCGTGATTATACAGTTTCTGGAAATCCTTCCGGCTACCCCGGCACTTTTGGTTTAACGCCCGGTCAAGTAAAAAGTGAAACAAATTATTTTGTCATTCCCAGTATTGCCGCTACATGGAAGTTAAATGAAACCAGC
>JAJYOQ010000118.1 GCA_021796135.1 Bacteroidota bacterium | reverse complement strand
TGCTGTCTTTTAAAACTAAAACTAGATACGAAACAAAAAATCAATCTCGAACATTTAACTTCACTGTCAAATTATGTATTTGAAATAATGAATCTGACCCCTAATTCTAGGATGGCATTTGTCGGTAAGTCGGCTTTTGCTCACAAGGGTGGCATTCATGTCAGCGCAGTTTTAAAAGACAGCAAAATGTACGAACATATTGAGCCTAATTCAGTCGGTAATAACCAGCGCGTTCTTGTCTCTGATTTATCCGGTCAAAGCAATATATATTATAAAGCGAAGGAACTTGGTATTGACCTTTCCGATAAAAAAGAATTAAGTAAGAAATTAGTCAATTATATAAAAGATCTTGAATACAACGGATTTCAATTTGACGGCGCTGAAGCATCATTTGAACTTCTGCTTCGATCCGAATTAAAAGAATTTATTCCTTTTTATGAAGTATTAGATTCAAAAGTAAATGTCTTCTATGATAATCAAGGATTATCTAAAGCCGAAGCAGTTCTGAAAATTAAAGTTGACGGTGAAGTTGAGCATACCGCCTCCGACGGCGACGGTCCGGTAAATGCATTAGATAATGCTCTAAGAAAAGCATTATTAAGGTTTTATCCGGATATTTCAATGATCAAGCTAGTCGACTATAAAGTCCGTGTGCTTAACGAAAAGGAAGGAACTGCCGCTAACGTTCGTGTAATAATTGAATCAAGCGATGGGAATGAAACCTGGAGTACGGTAGGCGTTTCTGAAGATATAATAGAAGCTAGTTTTCAGGCATTAAATGATAGTATAAACTATAAACTGTTTAAGTTCCAAACTGCTAAAACAAAATTAACTGCTTAATAATAATTAAATGAATATAGGTTTAGTTCAATATAATCCCGCTTGGGAAGATAAGAGTGAAAATCAGCAAAAGATTATTTCCTTGCTTGAGAAGGTATCCGTTAACTCAATAGATTTATTATTATTCCCCGAAATGACTTTGACCGGATTCACAATGAACGCAGAGAAATGCGGCGAACCGATTTTTAGTGATTCTTTTAATTTCTTTTCCGGTCTTGCCGTTAAGTTAAACACCAATATTATTGCTGGACTAATTGAAAAAGAAAACGAAAATTATTTTAATTCGATTGTACACATTGATCGTAACGGAAATTTAGTTAAGAAATTCAGAAAAATTCATTTGTTCGGTTACTCTTCCGAAGATAAACATTATTTAAGAGGCGAAAGCCCGATAATTACCGAAATAGATGATTGGAAATCCGGATTATCAATTTGCTATGATTTAAGATTTCCTGAACTATATCGTCATTATGCAAAATCCCGTGTTGAATTGATAATTGTTGCGGCAAATTGGCCTGCTGAAAGAATAGAACATTGGAGACTTTTACTGCGAGCCAGGGCAATCGAAAATCAATGTTTTGTCATGGGCGTTAATCGAGTCGGAAATGATCCTAAATTATTTTATCCCGGATATAGTTCTGCAATAAATCCGATGGGTAAAGAAATCTTTTCATCAACTGATGAAGGAATTTTTATTTTAGACATTAAAAAAGAAGAAAATGACGCGGTTAGGAACAAACTGCCGTTCTTAAAAGATATTATTCTGATTTAGAATAATATATAATTGTTTGTTATGATTTTTAATATCACAATCCTTTTGTAAGGAGATAATTAATCGATGAGAAAAAATATGAATCAGGATACTATGAATAAAAAAATTCAGCAGGATATGCCTGTTAGTAAAGGCATGTATGATTCGCATTATGAACATGATGCTTGCGGAATGGGCTTTGTTGCTGATGTGAGCGGTAAAAAATCACGTCATATTATCGATAAAGGAATTGAGGTCTTAAATAATCTTGAACACCGGGGAGCTGTCGGAGCAGACCCATTTACCGGAGACGGTGCAGGTATATTAATTCAGATGCCGGATGAATTTATGCGAAGAGTTGCCGGAGAAAATAATATCTCCCTTCCTAAAGAGGGAAGATACGGTGTTGCGGTGATGTTCTTGCCTCAGAATCCGATATTAAGAAAATCAGTTGAAAATATAGTTGAAAAAATTGTTATAGATGAAGACCAGAATTTTCTGGGATGGCGTGATGTTCCTGTCGATCCGGAAGTGCCCGGAGAAGGTGCGAAAATTACTCAACCATTTATCCGTCATTGCTTTATCGGTGCTGATAAAAGAATCAAAACACAAGATGAATTCGAAAGAAAATTATACTTAATCAGAAGAATTATAGATCATAGAATTCGATTGGAATTGAAATGTGACCGAAGTAAATATTATGTCCCATCATTTTCCAGCAAAGTTTTAATTTATAAAGGGATGCTTCTTGCCCCTCAAATTAAAGCATTCTATAAAGACCTTGATGCGCCGGATATGAAGTCTGCAATGGCGATGATTCACATGCGGTTTTCTACAAACACTTTCCCTACCTGGGATCTTGCTCACCCCTTTAGAATGATAGCTCATAACGGAGAAATAAATACTCTTCAGGGAAATAAAAATTGGATGTCTGCGAGGGAAGCAGTTATGGAATCTCCTTACTATGGAAGAGATTTGAAAAGAATGCTCCCGATTATCATGGATGGACAAAGTGATTCGGCTACTTTTGATACTGTACTTGAGCTTTTAGTTATGAGCGGCAGGAGCTTGCCTCATGCTATGATGATGATGATTCCGGAAGCTTGGTCAAAAAATGATTTAATGGATCCGGATAGAAAAGCATTTTATGAATTTCATGCTACTATGATGGAGCCATGGGACGGTCCCGCAGCCGTAGTTTTTACGGATGGCAATGTTATAGGTGCTACTCTTGACAGAAATGGTCTGCGTCCGGCTCGCTACACTATAACCAAAGATAACCTTGTAATATTAACTTCGGAAGCCGGTACTTTAGAAATACAACCTGAGAATATTCTTTCTAAGGGTAAACTTCAGCCCGGAAGAATGTTCCTCCTCGATTTGAAACAAGGTAAAATACTTGATGATGAAGAGGTCAAAAGAGAAATTGTAACTCGAAAACCTTATAGACAGTGGATCACTGAAAATATGCTTAAGATGAACCATCTGCCGACTCCTAATCAAATATCAAACGCGAATCCTGAAACTTTAATCAGCAGACAAAGAATTTTCGGATATACTAAAGAAGATATCAATAATGTTGTGATGCCTATGGCAGCTAACGGTGAAGAAGCAATAGGATCAATGGGCAGCGATGCTGCTCTTGCCGTACTTTCTGACCGTCCCCAAATATTATTTAGATATTTTAAACAGATGTTTGCTCAGGTGACTAATCCTCCTATCGATCCGATAAGGGAGGAATTGGTTATGGAACTGACAACTTATATCGGACCTGAGCAGAATCTTCTTGATGAGACTCCTAAACATGCTCATAGACTTGAACTAGAACATCCGCTGCTTTCAAATTCACAGCTTGAAAAGATTAGACATATCACTCGCGGTCACTATAAAGCTATTACTATTTCTCTGCTTTTTGATCCCAATATCCGGCATGATATGAGGGAGCGTCTTGAACAAATATGTAATGAATCGGTAGAAGCAGTTAAGTCAGGAGTTTCATTAATCATTTTATCCGATAAAGGAGTAAATGAAAGTCACGCTGCTATCCCGAGCTTGCTGGCTGTCTCCGGGGTACATCAGTTTTTAATCAGAGCCGGACTAAGAACCAAAACCGGTTTAATTATAGAAAGCGGCGAACCTCGTGAAGTCTCTCATTTTGCTCTATTATGCGGTTATGGTGCTAATGCGGTAAATCCTTATCTGGCTTATGAAACTTTATCTGATTTATGTAAAAATAATTTTCTTCATGTAGATTATAAAACAGCAAAGAAAAATTTTGTTAAGGCAGTCAGTAAAGGACTTTTTAAAACATTTAGCAAAATGGGAATCAGTACTCTTCAATCATATTGCGGAGCTCAGATATTTGAAGCCATTGGGCTTGATACTGAAATTATCGGAAATTATTTCACCGGCACTGCAACCCGTATCGAGGGATTAAGTTTGGAAATGCTTGAAGAAGAAACTGTCGCTCGTCATCGAAATGCTTTTGATCCAATTTTAAATACTAATACTCTGGAATCCGGAGGCTTATACAGCTATAGAAGAGACGGCGAAAAACATTTATGGAACCCTCTTACAATTTCAAAGCTGCAGCAAAGCACTAAAAATGGTGATTATAAGACATTTAAAGAATATACTCAATTAATTAACGATCAAAACAAAGAACGCGTAACTCTAAGAAGTTTATATGATTTTGATAAAAGCAGCATTCCTGTTCCTCTTGATGAAGTTGAACCTGCTTCGGAAATTGTAAAGAGATTTGCAACCGGAGCAATGAGTTATGGATCAATTTCATGGGAAGCTCACACTTCTTTAGCTATTGCAATGAATCGGATCGGCGGAAAATCTAATACCGGTGAAGGCGGCGAATCTGAAGAAAGATATATCCAATTGCCAAACGGTGATAGTATGCGTTCTGCAATCAAACAGGTCGCTTCAGGAAGATTTGGCGTAACTGCTCATTATCTTGTTAATTCCGATGAATTACAAATTAAAATGGCTCAAGGTGCAAAACCCGGAGAAGGCGGACAATTGCCCGGATTCAAAGTCGATAAAATAATTGCTAAGGTCAGGCATAGTACTCCCGGAGTTACTCTTATAAGTCCTCCGCCGCATCATGATATTTATTCGATTGAAGATTTGAAGCAATTGATATTTGATCTCAAAAATATTAATCCGAAGGCTCGTATCAGCGTTAAACTTGTTTCGGAAATCGGAGTCGGAACAATTGCTGCAGGTGTAGCTAAAGCACACGCTGATCATATTTTGATAAGCGGGCATGACGGAGGCACAGGCGCTAGTCCTATAACTTCAATTCAATATGCAGGTTCACCCTGGGAATTAGGGCTTAGTGAAACTCACCAGACTCTAATGCTTAACGGATTAAGAGATCGAGTTTATGTAGCTGTGGACGGGCAAATGAAGACGGGAAGAGATGTTGTTATAGCGGCACTCCTCGGTGCAGAAGAATTTGGATTTGCAACTGCTCCTTTAGTTACTCAAGGGTGCATCATGATGAGAAAATGTCATTTGAATACATGTCCGGTAGGTGTTGCAACTCAGGATCCTGAACTTAGGAAAAAGTTTTCCGGCAAGCCCGAATATGTTGTTAACTTTATGTTTTATATTGCCGAAGAAGTGCGTGAATTGATGGCACAATTAGGATTCAGAACATTTAATGAAATGGTCGGGCAAACCGATAAAATAATACCTAAGCGTCTTAATAATCATTGGAAAGCTCGCGGTATCGATATGAGCAAGCCTTTAATTAAGCAGACCTCGCTCTATAAAACTGATTTTTACAGAACCCGTGAGCAAAATCATGCACTCGAGTTTCAGATAGACCATGAACTAATTAATCAAGCCCGACCGGCATTAGAAAGCAGTATTCCTGTCAAAATAGAGATGCCGATTCGAAATATAAATCGAACTGTCGGAGCTATGCTTTCAGGTGAAATAGCAAAAATTTATGGCGCAGCCGGTTTACCCGACGGAACTATAAAAATTTATATGAATGGAACAGCCGGTCAAAGTTTTGGGGCGTTTCTAGCCTCCGGTATTGAACTTCATCTTACCGGTGAATCTAATGATTATACCGGAAAAGGATTATCAGGCGGAAGATTAATTGTGAGGACTCCTCCGAATATCAGTTATGATGCCGGCGAAAATATTATTATCGGAAATACATGTCTATATGGTGCAACTAAAGGCGAACTATTTATTAATGGCGTTGCCGGTGAAAGATTTGCTGTCAGAAATTCAGGAGCAAAAGCTGTTATAGAAGGTGTCGGGGACCATGGATGCGAATATATGACAGGAGGGACTGTAGTTATCATAGGCAAAACGGGAAGAAATTTTGCAGCAGGTATGTCAGGAGGCATTGCTTATGTATGGGATCAAAGACATGATTTTAATAAATATATTAATCATAACTTAGTTGAAATAGAATACCTGGTTATTGATGAAGATATTGATGAAGTTTATAATCTTATTAGACGGCATTTTGAATATACCGGTTCTAAGAGAGCTGAATTTATAATAAACAATTGGGACGAAGAAGTAGAAAACTTCTGGAAAGTAATTCCCGGCGAGTACAAAAAAGCTTTAGCGAAACTTAAAGAAGAAGAAAATATTATGACTCCTGATATCACAGAAATTAAAGAGGTAGTAAATGGGTAAGCCTACTGGATTCAAAGAGTTTAAAAGAGAAGTCCCTAAAAGGGATCCGGTACAGGAACGGATAAAAAATTATAAGGAATTTGAACATCCATTTAAAGATGAAATGGCAGTAATTCAAACTGCCAGGTGTATGGATTGCGGTATTCCATTTTGTCATGGTGATACTGGCTGTCCTGTTCAAAATTATATACCTGAATGGAATGACTTGATTTTTAAAGGTCATTGGAGAGAAGCTCTTGATAATCTTCACTCAACAAATAATTTCCCTGAATTTACAAGCCGCCTTTGCCCGGCACCTTGCGAAACCGCTTGTACTCTTGGTATTAATGAATCACCGGTGACAATTAAATCAATCGAAAGATCTATTATCGATAAAGGATTTAAAGAAGGCTGGGTTCGCCCTATGCCTGCTAAGAAACTATTAGGCAGGTCAGTAGCTGTTGTAGGTTCCGGTCCTTCAGGGCTGGCTGCTGCACAACAACTTGCTAGAACCGGATATTCGGTTACGGTGTTTGAAAAAAATGACCGAATCGGCGGACTGCTTAGATACGGTATACCGGATTTTAAATTAGATAAAGGACTGATTGATAGAAGGCTGGAACAAATGGCTGCCGAAGGCGTTGTTTTTAGAACCGGCGTTAATGTCGGAGTGGATATTTCTGTGAAAGAATTAGTAAAGAAATTTGATGCTGTTGTACTTGCCGGCGGATCAGAAAAACCTCGAGATATTCAAATTCCCGGAAGAGAGTTGAAAGGTATTCACTTTGCTATGGAATTTCTTCCTTTACAAAATAAAGTAAATGCGGGTGATGATATTGAAAACCAGATACTTGCTACCGGTAAAAATGTAGTTATAATCGGCGGGGGAGACACCGGCTCAGATTGTGTCGGTACATCAAATCGACAAGGGGCAAAATCTGTAACTCAGTTGGAAGTACTTCCAATGCCTCCTTCTGAAAGGGCAGAAAGTACTCCCTGGCCATTTTGGCCTTTAATGCTTAGAACTTCTTCAAGTCACGAAGAAGGTGCCGAAAGAAAATTCAGTATTAATACTACAGAATTTATCGGAAATGAAAACGGTGAAGTGAAATCCCTAAAATGTTGTGAAACTAAATTTGAAAACGGAAAATTTGTTGATATTCCGGGTTCTGAATTTGAGATACCTGCAGAATTGGTATTAATTGCTGCCGGCTTTATTCATCCTGTTTATGAGGGAATGTTGGAGCAATTAAAAGATGAAGGGCTGGAACTAGATTCCAGGGGGAACGTAAAAGCATCTTTCGGAAATGAGGAAAATTCTTTTTCCACAACTGTTTCAAAAGTATTTGCCTGCGGAGATATGCGGCGTGGTCAATCACTGATTGTTTGGGCAATTTCTGAAGGCAGAAAATGCGCAGCTGCTGTTCATAAATCATTGCAGGAAGTTTTAATTGAAGAAACTGTTTGATAAGTATTTTGTGGTAATCTTGTAATTACTTTTTTACAACTAAATTAATATTTTCTTATATTTAAATTCTTTAGAAATAAAAGAATTCATATGCTGCATAAATTTAGATATCTAAAGGTAAATATAAGATTAATCATACGAAAATTAATCTCATTTATTTATTCAAAAGTTGAACTTAAAACATTCATAATCTTAGCAAGTCTGGTTGTAGGTGTTTTATCCGGGTTGGTCTCTGCACTTTTAAAAAATTCCGTTAAGTTTCTTGAAGACGAACCAAAAGTATTATTCAATAATTTAGGCATTTCTTTTTTACTTCCTTTTACTCCCTTAATTGGGATTCTTCTTTCTACTTTTATTATAATAATAATTTTTAATGGTAAACTGAGTAAAGGAATTTCTAATGTAATATTTATCATATCGCGGAAAGCTTCTTATATTCCAAAGGTAGATATGATATCTCATTTCATAACAAGCGGCATAAGTGTTGGACTAGGCGGTTCTGCCGGATTAGAGGCGCCGATTGTTGTGACAGGAGCTGCAATTGGATCAAACGTAGCCTCAGAGTTAAAATTTAATTACAAAACAAGAACACTTTTGCTGGCTTGCGGATCAGGCGCCGGAATTTCTGCAATATTTAATAGTCCTATTGCCGGAGTAATATTCGCAGTAGAAGTTTTACTTCCGGAATTTTCAATTCCTGCTTTTATTCCCTTATTAATTGCATCTGCCTCTGCTGCAGTTGTCTCGAGATTTTTATACAGCGGGCAATTATTCTATTTAGTAACTGTAGGCTGGCAGCTAAAAGCTATTCCTTTCTATGTAGCACTTGGAATCCTTAGCGGCTTAGTTTCTTTATATAATATTAAAATTACGTTTATAATCGAAAAATATTTCGAGAAAATGAAAAGACCTTATTTGAAAGCTATATTCGGCGGTTTAGTGCTTTGTCTTTTGGTTTTCCTTTTCCCGTCATTATACGGAGAGGGTTATACGTCTATAATGAATTTATTGTCCGGACATTTTGAAAAGTTTTTACCCGCAATTTCTTATTCAAAATTTATTGACAGCAATCTTCTTTTAATAATTATTGCAGCTTTTATTATTATAACAAAAGTATTTGCTACTACAATCACAATCAATTCTGGCGGGAATGGCGGTATAATTGCACCTGCATTATTCTCCGGTGCTTTTACTGGTTATTTCTTAGCTCAGTCAATGAGCTATATGGGTATTGCGCACCTTAATTTCTCAAATTTTATAGTAGTAGGTATGGCAGGAGTTTTAAGCGGCATTCTTCATGCACCTTTAACCGGTATATTTTTAATAGCTGAAGTAACAGGCGGTTACACTTTAATAGTTCCGCTTATGATTGTATCTGCACTTTCATTTTTTATTTCAAGATATTTCCATCCACATTCAATATACACAACGCCGTTATTAGAAAAGGGAATAACTTTTAGGTCAGAAAAAGAAAAATATTTTATTCAGCAAATTAAAGTTAGAGAGATTATTGAAAATGATTTTATTCCTCTTAGTCCCTCGATGACTTTAAGAGAAATAGTTGATAAAATAGTTCATTCAAAACGAAATATTTTTCCAGTTCTTGACGATAAAAAATATATACTCGGGATTATTTCTTTGGATAATATTAGAGAAGTTATGCTTGATTCGGATGTGTATGATGTAATTCTTGCTTATGAAATTATGGATAGAAATTTCCATTCCATATCTATTAATGCCGACATTAACGAGGCATTACAGAAATTTGAAGACAATAATGTTTGGAATCTGGCAGTCGTGAAAGACGGGGAATATTGCGGCTTTATTTCTAAATCAAATATCTTTAATAAATATTTGGCATCATGGGAAAAACAAAATGTCGAGGTGATATAATATTTCATTTTATAATTTGCCGCCCTCTTTTACAACAACTACTTGATCGACTTTAGTTTTATTATAAATATGGAGCTGATAATTTTTTATAGTTATTAATCCATAAACTGCAGCAATTAATGCTGCACAGGCGCTGACTGCCAATCCCCATCTCGGGCTGGTATATTCGCCTATCCAACCGATTATCGGTCCTCCGATAGGAGTAGATCCTAAAAATGCCACAGACCACAAGGACATTACCCTGCTTCTCATTGATGGTGCGCTCTCTAATTGCAGCATAGTTTCGCCGATTGTTGTAAATCGAATCGAAAAGATTCCTACAATTACCATTGCAATTATTGCAAAATGCAGAGTCGGTGATATTGCAACAAAAAGAATTGCAAATCCAAAAATGAAAATGGTTTTTAGCATACTTAGCGGGATAATGCTTTTTCTGTTCGCACTAGCTAAACCTCCCAAAACTGCTCCGACTCCCATTGCAGAATTTAAATAAGCAAAACCATTGACATTACTTCCAAAAGTAAATTTAGCAATTAATGGAAGATTAACTTGAAATTCATACGTAAATGTTCCAATAATTCCCATCATTATCAGTAAATCCCGAAGAAAAGGAGTATTCAAAACATACTTGAAACCTTCACGAAGTTGACCGCTAGCTCTCTTTACCGGTTCAACTGGATTAAATTCTTTCGAATT
>JAJYOQ010000117.1 GCA_021796135.1 Bacteroidota bacterium | reverse complement strand
AACTTATCACGGTCAGGTCTCTCGATTGGGTTATTCCCAAACTGCTAAATGCTGGGATTGCCACGGATCTCATGATATTCTCCCGGTCGAAAATCCGAAATCTCATTTAAGCTTTCAAAATAAAGTTCAAACTTGTAAAAAATGCCACGAAGGCGCTAATAGACAATTCGCAGGCTACTTTACTCACGCTACGCATCACGAACCTGTTAAATATCCGATTATGTTCTGGACTTTCTGGAGTATGACTGGTCTGTTGGTGGGTACTTTCTTTATCGCCGGTCTGCATACAGGAAGTTTCTTATCAGTTTTAGTAATATTAGGAGAATGGACGCTATTCTCAAGTTGTTTTTGGATGCCATAGTGGCATTTACCGCAAGTAGCGGCGATATTTTTTCTATTAACGCTAGAATTAGGATCGGAGTGAGGGAGTTCCATATGAGCAGTATGGCAATCGGTACAAGTAGCAGTAATAGTAAGACCGCTTTTCATCAGACCTTTACCGTGAATACTTTCGGTATAATTAGCGACAATATTATGTTCAGTTCCATGATATCTAACAGCGGCTTTTTCGCCGGTTCTATGGCAAGAGCCGCAGAGGTTCGGGATATTAGTCGGGAAAGTAGGGGAAGCCGGATTAGATTTAGCCAGCACATTATGAGAGCCATGGCAATCCTCGCAATCCGGAGCATTTGGATCTTGTTTAGCAAAAAGCTGTCCGTGTATACTTTTAGAATACTGGTCGCCCTCATCTGCGTGGCAAATAGAGCAATCGACCTTCGGAGAGATTCCAGTGCAGGGGCGCATCAGAGAAGGGTTAACAGTATTATGGCATTGACTGCAAGAGATATTAACATGGACGGAATTCTGTAATTTAGCAACATCGACAAACATAGACCGACCATCAGCAGATTTTAGGTTAGCCCTGCCGTGGCAGCTTAAGCAATCCTGATTAGCGACACTTTCTTTATAGAGTACATCTTTAATTTTATGAGGAACATGGCAATCGGTACATACAGGCAGAGTATTAGGAGCTTGTTCCCAGAGTTTACCTTTAATAATTTTTCTATGCACCACTTCAATTTCCTGATGGCACTTAGTACAAGTCTTCGAGATATTTTTTCGAGAAATTGTAGACTGCGGATCAGTCGGAGGAAGAATTTTATGAGCAGAATGGCAAGAAGCGCAATTAGCAGCGACAGAGAGACCTTTCTGCAGGAGACCGACACCGTGGATACTTTCGGTATAATTTTCTAAAATATGATTTTGGGGAATATGTCTTTGGATCTGGACTTTAGTACCTTCTCGGTGGCAAGAGCCGCAGACAAACGGAATTTTAATAGGAGCCACAGCGGAGCGAATATCTTTAACCGGCAGAATTTCATGCGAGCCATGGCAATTTTGGCAACGAGGAGCAAGGGGATCGCCTTTAGCAACGGCTTTACCGTGAATACCCTCGGAGTATTGTTTTTGTTCATCATCATGGCAAGGGACGCATTGAGCAGGAGCGACATTAGTTTTATGCGGGAAATCCGAATTTACAAGATCGGCATGACAATCCGTACATTGATTGCCATTATGGACAGAAGCGGCGAGTTTTTTTTCGTCGATATAGACAGAAACAGTATGTCCGTTTATTTTACCCGTGAGAGTTTTATCCGCATGGCAAGTAAGGCAATCGCTATTAGACTGAGCAAATAGACTAAAGTTAAGAAGCAGCCATAGCGGAAAAATTAAAAAAAGATAAAAGATTTTATATAGCTTCATATAGGCATTTCTATTTGCTGTTATTTTCTTCATTATCAGAAAGCTGACCATTTAATTTTTCCAATTCAGCCGGATGTTCATCTTCCATTTCTTCTTCGGTAAGGTGTCCGGTCAGCCAGGAAAGGTTCATCGGATAGATATCCGGGCTAAAGATAACAAAGTAGAAATGCCAGACCAGAATAGCCAGAGTAGCAAGCCAAGCTTCATAGTAATGGATAGTGCGAGCGATATCCCAGCCGAGCAGAGAGAACCAGCCGATAAATAGAGTATAATAGAACCACATAATAAGACCGGTAGCCGACATAATGATAGTACCCCAGATCAAAGCCCAATATTCAGCTTTTTCGACATAGCTAAAGCGGTCAAGTTTAGGTTTAGATTTAGACAAGCCAAGATTAAATTTAGCCACTCCGATAGCATCGAAGAAGTCCTGTCTTTTAGGAAGCAGGTCTTTAACAAGCTGTTTACCTCTAGTCGTAAAGAGGATATAATAGAGATGGTACAAGCTAACGACAATCATAATAACAGCGGCGATTCTATGCAGAATGCCTCTATAAGTAAAAGCATTTTCACTCAAGCTTCTGACATGAGAGACCCACCAGGAATTCGGGAACTGCAGCATAAAGCCGGTAATAACCAAGACAATAAAGCTTAAAGCGAGGAGGATATGCTGGATACGTTCATTAAGAGTCATTCTTAAATACAATGAATGACCTGGTTTTTCATGGATAATCATACCCATTTGTTTAAGTTTTTTAATTCTAGCTTTTTTAATAAAATCCAAGATATTATGCAGCAGCATAGCGCCGATAACCGAAATAATCATAGCGATATAGATAAAAGCAATCCAATAAAGAACAGGTTCATTTTTTTGATTAGCATTAGAAGCATGGATATTACCGCCGGCAAATTTTTCATTAGCGCCCGGATGGCATCTACCGCAGGTTTTAGAAAGGTTACCCTTATAGACGCTAGATCTCGGATCAGAAGGAGGCAATACATTATGAGCTGTATGGCAGCTAGCGCAATTAGCAACGATAGTAGCGCCGCCCTGCATAGCCAGCCCATGGTAGCTATCTTTAAAAGTGCTCCATCTATTAGGATTCAGACCATACTTAGCAGAGAGAGCGAGAGAGGAGTGGCATTTAGAGCAAATTTCCTGAGACACGTTAGCATAAGCCGTCGGAGAAGACGGGTTATCAGGGTTCATGATATTATGTTCGCCATGGCAAGTAACGCAAACAGGGGCATCAAGATTACCTTTTTGGAGGACAGCCACACCATGGACACTTTGTTTATATTCGGAAGCGATTTCGGCATGGCAATGACCGCAAGTATTAGGGACATTAAATCTATTAACCGTAGAAGTAGGATCGCTAGCCGGTTTTACTTTATGAGCAGTATGGCAATTAACGCAATTAGCAGCTTTACCATTACCGCCGAGAAGGGCTTTGCCGTGAACACTTTGTTCGTAGGAAGTAATAAATCCGGCAGACGGGGAAGTTCTGGATTTAATTTCCTGATTATCGAGATGGCAGGAGATGCATAATTTTTCCTGAGCGATTTTAATTTCGGTACTATCTTTAAGAGCGGAAGCAGAGACAATCGGATTTCTATGGCAAGTAAAGCAATCAGGAGCGCCTTTAATACCTTCTCTAAGACCGTTAGCGTGGGCAGAAGTTTCGTATTCAGCTTTTTTGTCTTTATGGCAGGAGCCGCAAGCGTCAACGATATTAGTTCTATAAAATTTTGAACCAGGGACTTTCGGAGAAACGACATCATGCGTACCGTGGCAATATTTACAATTGACATCAACACCCTGACTTTGCCCGGTAGCCTTCATCATTTGGGGATGGAACGGGTGTTTGATAGCAGCGTCTTTATGACAGGATTTGCAATCAACCGGCTGAATATCCTTTTTATGAGGATCATTATTAGGGTCAAAGCCGACATGGCAAGAGACGCACTGCAGTTTTAGGTGAGGAGAGTGAGCCAGTACATTAGAATCCACAAAAAGGGAAATTGTTTTGCCAGCCTTTTTCATAGTCAGAGTACTATCGCTATGGCAAGTCAAGCAGTCGTCATTAGATTGAGCATAAGATTTACTGCAAGCCAGCAGCATAAAGAAAGATATAAAAAACAATGAAGAAAATATTTTGCGATAAGGTAAAAAGGTTTTATTGTTCATCTTGCTATTAATTTTTTACGAGAGTTTAGTTAAAGCTGACAGATAAGAATGTCAGCGGAATCAATTAGTTATTTATTTGAACTTGAAGATATTTGTTAAATTGTATAAGCGAAGCCGAACAAGGCGACCATAACAATAACAAACAGCAAATACATAATAATATTTTTCATTTTAGACCTTAAGTTTATTTTTCAATAATCTCATTAAGAAATACTTGTTCTTAATCAAAATTCGCTATTTATTAACAAAGAATATGCCGCAAGTAATATTATAAAAATGTAGATGCTTAGCAGAAATTGTGACAAAAAATTCAGCATTGAGAAACGAAAAAGGTTCAATTCCCAGAAATGGGAAAGTTATAATAAAATTAAATTATTTTAAGAGATATATTAGATATAAAAAATTGATAATATTAAGGTTTTGGGGAAGGGAAAGGGGGAAAAAAGAATAAGGAGATTATAAGTTCAGCCAATTTTTGATCATCTGATTATCGGAATTGCCGGAAGAGACATGGAAAAATTCATTATCGTGAGAAGAATAGAAATAGTCTTTTTTCCAGGCAGAGATATTTTGGACAATATCAGTGAGAGAATTCAGGATAAAATTCAGTTCATAGTCAGACATAGTAGGGTGTACAGACATACGCACCCAGCCGGGTTTTTCGGAAAGGTCGCCCAAGTTAATTCTTTCGGTAATATGTTTAGACTGGTCCGGGCTGACATGGAGCAGATAGTGACCGTAAGTGCCGGCGCAAGAGCATCCGCCGCGCATTTGGATACCGAAGCGATCATTCAACAATTTGACCAAGAGGTTATAGTGGATATTATCGACATAGAAAGAGACAGCGCCCAAGCGATCGTTGACATTATCGGCAAGGATATGCAGACCGGGGATATTTCTAAGACCATTCAGAGTAATATTGACAAGGTATTCTTCCCGGGCTTTAATATTATCGACGCCCATATCATCCTTTAATTTAACGCAAAGGGCAGCTTTAATAGTTTGGAGGAAAGCGGGAGTGCCGCCGTCCTCACGCAGTTCGATATTAGAAACAAATTTATGCTGACCCCAGGGGTTAGTCCAATCGACAGTACCGCCGCCCGGGTTATCGGGGATTTTATTTTTATAGAGGTGCGAATCAAAGATAACCACACCGGGAGAGCCGGGACCGCCGAGGAATTTATGAGGAGAAAAGAAGACAGCATCGAGTTTTTCCAATTCATCAGGCGGATGCATATTGATATTAACATAAGGAGCGGAGCAAGCGAAATCGACAAAGCAGAATCCGCCGTACTTATGGATCATAGAAGCCAATTTATAATAAGGAGTTTCGATACCAGTGACATTAGAGCAAGCGGTAAAGGCGCCGATTTTTAATTTTCTATTTTTATATTTTTCGAGCTGGAGTTCGAAGTCATTAAGGTCGACCAGACCATTATAATCAGGCTGGATACAGACGACATCAGCGATAGTTTCGAGCCAGGAAGTATGGTTTGAGTGGTGTTCCATGTGAGTAACGAAGACCACAGGTGTTAATTCAGGAGGAAGGTTCAGATACTCTTTTAATTGTTCAGGAATTTTCAGACCAAGGATTCTTTGGAATTTATTAATCATAGCAGTCATACCGGAGCCAGCGGTAATAATAACATCATCCTTGCCGGCATTGACATGATTTTTAATAATATCGTGAGCGGACTTATAGGCGACAGTCATAGCCGTACCGGTAAAGCTAGCTTCGGAATGAGTATTACCGACAAAGGGACCGAAGGTTTCGATTATTTTTTTTTCAATAGGGGCATAGAGGCGACCGCTAGCGATCCAATCGGCATAGACGATTTTTTTTTCGCCATAAGGGGAAAGGAAGGAGTGGTCGATACCGACAATATTTTTTCTATAAGGGTTAAAATATTCTTCTAACAAACCGGGCATAAAAGATTCCGAATATTACAATTAGTAACTTTAAAGTTTTACGACAGTAAAGCTATGGAATTTTTCAATTGAAAAAAACGGCATAACTATAGAAAAGTAGTAAATGCCGTTTAAATGATAATGATAAGCAATTGAAGAAAAACGGGAAAAGGGAATGTTGAGAATTTGCTATCAGGAATCCGGAATAATAACTAATCTGAATGCGCCATCCAATTGCCGGCAATACCTAATATTTTAGTATCGCTCCAGGTAGAGATCTTAATTGTAAAACCATCACGAGAAACGGAAGAAGCTTCTACATTATAGCGGATATTAGATTTAGTATCAGCGTCAAGCATAATAACAGAAAGTGTTACCTGAGGTTTTTTCTCAAAAGATTTTGCAAAAGTAATGCTAATAGTCATAGATCTATCGCCGGAATTCTGATCCAAGGTATAGCCCTGGACCGAGCTATTTGCAGAAAATTTACCGGTCTGGATTTGAGCTTGAGCGAATAAGGCATTAGATCCAAAGAATAAAAGAGCAAATAATGCGGTTAAAAAAAAGTTTTTCATAGAGAACTCCATTCTTTAATTGAATAAAAACCAGGTTCCTATTTAATACTTTAGAGGAACCCATGAAGATAATATAGGTTCACATTGATAATAAATAAATAGAGCGAAGGGATGAAAAAGGGATTACGTTATGTAGACCATAAATTTATAATGTTTTGAGTGCAGTCACTTGCATAATATTAAAATAAAATATATGTTTATTATTAAGATTTAGTCTTAATAAAAACAACAAAATCAAATCCTCTAGAATAATAACAGGAAGACATGCATTGTCATATAAATTATTAAAAATAAAAGAATTATTCAAGGTATGGGGACCAGGCTGGCTAGTAATGATAGCAGATGTAGATGCAGCAAGTGTAATAACTGCTGCAGAAAGCGGAGCAAAATACGGAACTAAGCTCATTTGGTTTCTGCTTTTGCTAATTATTCCCCTTTATATTATCCAGGAACTGGCAGGCAGAGTAGGAGCAGTCACCGGCAAAGGACTAGGCGATTTGATCCGAGAAAATTACAATAGACGCATTGCCATACTGGCGGCAGTTCCCATGGCTTTAGTTGACGTAGTAAGTTATATTGTAGAATATACCGGAATAGCAATAGGGTTTCAAATTATAGGAATCTCACCTCTAATCTCTGTACCAATCGCATTTCTAGCACATGTCATTCTGGTTTACAAAAGAAAATATGCCGAAGCAGAAAAGCCTTTAATAATTGTGTCAATATTCTTTGTAATATCCTGGATCGTTTCAGCATTTTTGACAGCCAGGAAAGGAATACAAGTTACGCCTTTTTATTTATCGTCATCATCAGAATTCCTTTTTCTATTAGCAGCCAATGTCGGTGCAGTCATAATGCCATTTATGCTTTTTTATCAAGCATCCGCAACCGCCGAGAAAGGAATTACCGTAAAAAGTTTATGGGCATTGAGATTAGAGACATTTCTAGGCGCAGTTGTATCAGAAGTAATAATGGTAGCAATTGTCATTGCGTCCATAGGATTAAGTGCCAAAAATTTAAACTTTGCCTCGCCAATAAATTTATCACATGGACTGGCATCCATTGCCGGCAAATTTGCTCCTTCTTTTTTTGCAGTTGGGCTGATAGCAGCCTCATTCATAGCTCTCATAGTAATATCACTCGGAAGCAGCTGGGGATTTACGGAAGCAGTAGGATGGGGCAGGAAGAACTGGTTCAAAGTATATCTTGTTGAATCGATTCCTGCACTTATTGTTCCGATAATCTCGCTAAATTTAATTAATCTTGCTTTAAATCTTATGGTACTTCAAATAGTAGTATTAGTGGGACCTGCAATAACATTAGGATTGATATCATCGAATAAGAAATTAATGGGAGAATATCATTTAGCCGGATTTAATAAAATTATTTATTGGGTTATGCTTGT
The DNA here is from genome assembly GCA_021796135.1 of Bacteroidota bacterium. The sequence goes on along the minus strand of JAJYOQ010000117.1, from coordinate 2,475 downwards.
ACTTATATTTGGGACAGGCATAGTAAGTGTAATATATCTTATTTAATTTATAGATTCTCGTTAATATGCGAAATCTTATTCAGAATTACAGGTTTATAAAAAAATGAATAAGTTCAGCATATCCTTTTCACAGCTATTCCAATGTTAATTGCTATGGTTCGAAGCCGGGCTGCAAAAAAATTTATAATACAAACATTAGTGTTGCAGAAATTGACAATGTATTTATAGATCTTGAGCTGTTTATAAAATTAACATTGCTATCATTAATATAATTCGGATCGGCGGCATCGTTCAATGCAAGATACGAATTTAATCTTTGATCGCTAGCCGCATTAGCATTATTCCATGATTTTCCGAATACATTTAAGAAATTATATTGAATTCCGATATCCAGATTCATGTTTCGGCTGATACCGAGTATTATGCCTCCGCCTAGTCCAAGACCTACGCGGACAGCATTCTGCATCGCATAATCTGCTGACGGAATCTTAGCAACGCCTTGAAAAGAAGCATCGCCGCTGAAAGAGTTTAAGGAAATATTTGCACCTAAATATGGTGTAATAGGCGATAGCGGGATTTTAAATTGTATTTCCGGGCCGACTTTTATTGAAAATACTTTTTGTGAAATGTTTATACTGCCTTGTCCGGGTTCGGAATTGCCGCTATTTGAAAGCCAAGTATAACCTATTTCACCGTTCAGGTTAAAGCCTAAAAATTCCAACCTAGCTTTTCCATGGATATTGATACCGCTTGACAAACCATATTTTGTTCCTGCATAGTAATCCATAGTTGACCCGCCGTAATTTCCCATAGGGGAAACATAACCTAATCCTCCTCCAAGCTGTAATGTCATCGGGCTTTGTGCAAAAGAGGGAATGTTAACCAATAAGATTAATACTGAAACAGCTAAAATTGTTTTCAATTTATTCATGATATTATCCTTTCTTAATAAAATAATAAATGCCGGTTAATTTTAACCGATTTATTAATATTTTCAATTTTGTATCAGATGTCTTTTGGATCAATAAGACACATTTTTATTCTTATAAATCTATTAAGGAGGCTTGGGTATAACAATAGAGCGAAGGGATGAAAAAGGGATTAAATTATTTCTTCAGGATAAGGCTTCTTTCAAAATATTTAAGATTTCATTTTTAGTAAACGGTTTGGATAAATAATGAGTGCAGCCGGCATTCAGAAAATTTTCTTTATCTTCGAGCATAGCATAAGCCGTCATAGCAATAATCGGGACATTGGAATAATCTTTTAATAATTTAATTTCGTTAGCAGCTTCGATACCGCTTTTCCCGATACCGAGGTGAATATCCATTAAAATAGCATCGTATTTTTTTTGTTTAACCATTTGTAAAGCTTTATCGGCATTAACACAAGAATCGATATTATAGTATCGATTAAGAATCAAAGTAACCAAGCTAGTTGCAACGGGATCATCTTCGACTAATAATATTTCTTTAAGTAAGGGTTTTTTTTGGTTTTCCTGACTATTAGTTAATTCATTTTCATTTGATTCAGCATTGGGAGAGGTAAAATTAACCGGCAGTTTTATTTGAAAAGTAGTTCCTTTACCAAGCGCACTTTCGACCGAGATAGTACCGCCAAGAGCTTCCGTTAATTTTTTACTTATAGTAAGACCGAGACCGGTACCTTCGAAAGAGCGAGAGTAACCCTCGCTAGCCTGGCGGAACTCATTGAAAATAATATTTAGGTCTTCTTCGGCAATACCGATACCCGTATCAATGACGCGGATAATAATCCAGGAATTTTTCTCTTCAGTAATTTTATTTAATTTAACAGTAATACCGCCATTTTCAGTAAACTTAATAGCATTACTGATAAGATTGTTTATTATTTCATAGAGTAATTGTTTATCGGAATTAATTTTAATTGAGTCAAAGGCAGACTGCAAATTCAAATAAATATTATTTTTATCTGCAGTAATTTTCCAAAGATTTAGAATTTCGTTAACGATATCAAGCACATTAAATATTTCAAAATTGACTTTAAAGTTTTCGGAATCGATTTTAGAGATTTGAAGGATAAGATTCAGAGTATTAAGCAATCTATTGCCGCTAATATTGATAGTCTCAGCCATTTTATAAAGTTCACTGCCGGAAAGTTCATCCTTGAGAATTTCAGAAAATCCTAAGATACCGATAAGCGGAGTACGAAGTTCATGGCTCATATTAGCGAAAAAGCTTGATTTAACGCGGTTCATTTCTTCAGCTTTTTCTTTAGCATTGATAAGTTCCTTTTCGGCAATAATGCGGTCGGTAATATCGACAATATATCCTCTTAGCCGCACAAGTTCGCCGGAATCATTAAATATACCCGTTACATTTTCCAAAACATAAATAACTTTACCCTTAATAGTAATAGACTCTCTTTCAAAGTATTCAACTTTTTTATACTGCTTAATTAACTCAATAAATTTTTCCCGGTTAAAAGAGGCAGATA
>JAJYOQ010000116.1 GCA_021796135.1 Bacteroidota bacterium | reverse complement strand
TAGTGCATTTTTGGTGATAGTTGATGTTCCATTATTTCTTATCCTAAATTATAAATTGAAAATTATTAATATTCAAAACGTCATGATTCTCACATGACTTCAAAAATACAAATTTTATTTTACAATTATTTTGATCTAGGAACTTTTCCCCTGATTGCCTTTTTACTTATCAAATTCCCTCCAACTTACCCAAATGCAATAAACCTTAATTCATTAATAACCTCACCAAAGTCAAACATACAATCCATAGTTGCATGAAATTTCAGCAATAAAACCTTTAACCAGCTAAAATGAACTGCGTTAAAACCTATTTTGCAATAGCGTAGAGATATGGATTCAACGATTCCGCAATAATAATTCAAAATTTATCTCAAAAATCCATCTCTTAAAAAAGTTCATCTAAAGTTCTCTCATCAGAAAAAGTGGTTATATTGTATTAATGGAATGATGGGGATGATTGTATTTATTGTGTACAAATGTAAAAAGTTTTATAACTTTTGAATAGACATAATGATTTTATTATATTTAAGAAGTTATTAATGATTGACGTGGATAAACAAGATTACATAAAATACTGGCTCAAAACTTCTGAGGATGATTTATTCTCAATGGAAAGTACCTTCAATGCTGGGCATTATGACTGGGCATTATTTATTGGACATCTTTCTCTCGAAAAGATCCTTAAAGCCTTATGGGTTAAGAATAATAGATAATTTTGATTTCCAAAAATGCACTAAAGAATTTGCTGATAACTATAATACTAAGATAAAGGAACTGCATAAGTGTATAGCAAGTCTGATATAAATAATTTAGTAATGAAATTCATAAGCTTAGTAGCAAATGAATTTCCGGTAAAGAGTGTGTATCTGTTTGGTTCATATGCTAAGGGTGAAGCCAGAGAATACAGTGATATCGACCTTGCAGTAGTATCTGATAATTTTGAGGGGAGTCGGTTTTTTGATAAGAAAAAACTAAACAAATATATTCTTAAAACATCAATTGATCTCGAAATACATCCTTTTAGAACTGTGGATTTTACAGAAGACAATCCATTTGTTAAAGAAATAATTAATACTGGATTAAAGATAATATAGACAATTCCGGACTTTAGTATCCGATCAATATATTTAGTCCTGATATTGTGCAATAAACTTCTGGTATCCCAATTTCCCTCCAAAGCTAATTTAGCGCACTGCGTTCCAAATTGGAAAAGCAAGTAAATTGTTATTAAATGAAGAGCCCGATTCAGAAAATTTGCACCTCAGGTTCTTGGGAGTGAGCCAGTCAATTAGGGAACCTGTGGAATCTTAATAATTAAATTTTTAACTAAGTATTTAGGAGATATATAGCTATTTACGAACTTTAATTTATAACACTTTAACATTGCATTTATTAAATAAAAGGTTAATGTATCAACTTTTTCGTTGATATTATAAAAACTAAATCATATATTGCCTATGCCAATTGATAAATATACCGAAGTAGAAAGTTTCCTAAATGACTTCAAAGTTAAAATGGGAACTTTCGATATTGTTTTTGAACAGCGTGAAAAAAATATTCAAGCGTTGCTCGACTTAGAAATTTCCGCTGTAGATAGGAAAAAATATATCGGCATACTAAAATCAGAAGATTATCTTAGTGGTCCCAACGACGATGAAAACGATATTAGCCGATTTCCTTTTTGGGAATTTGGTATGTCAATCAAGAACAAGGATGTCTATATAAAAATTTCTATGAACAAAAAGAATAAAAGCGTGCTTGCATTTCCTTTCATCTTGCTGAATACAAATTAAAATATAAATTTAAATAAAAGGTTATATTATGAAATCCGTTAGTTGCCCATTCTGCGAAGGTAAAGCGGAATTACATATTGAACAAAAAATAAGAACATTTCGGAAAGAAGAGTTCCAAATTTTTGACTATTATTATAAATGCAAGAATTGTGATAAACAATTCACAACTACTGAAATAGACGAATTAAACGTAAATCAAGTTTATAATAAATATCGTGAAAAATATTCTATTCCGTTCCCGCAGCAGTTAATAGAATTAAATGAAAGATATAATTTATCCGCGGCCAAAATGTCCGAAATTCTCGGTTTTGGCGCTAATCAATATCGTATTTATGCTGAAGGAGAAATCCCGTCTCAAAGTAATGGAACTTTGTTAAACCTCATATCAAATCCAAATGAGTTCAGAAAAATTATTAATGATAAAAAAGATTTAATAAAAAATTCTAATAAAATTTTAGCACATCTAGATAAACTTATCTATGAAGGGAATACATATTCAATAAATTTTGAAGATATTTTTTTTAGCCCATCAAAAACTCCCAATGCATGCAATGGGTATACTATGCCTAGTTTTGAAAAGTTCACTAATATGGTTTTATTTTTTATAAATAATGCTCCATTCAAAGTTAGGCTAAATAAATTTTTATATTATGCTGATGCAGCATATTACAAATATTATGGTTCTTCTATTTCTGGTTGCCTATATGCAGCGATTCCAATGGGGCCGGTACCTAATAATTACGGTTTTATATTTAGCCTACTAGAGACTCAAGGTTACCTTACAACAAAACTCATCAATATAAATGGCAAGGAGAATGAAAAATTTATCCCTATTAAATTATTTAACCCCAATTTGTTCAATAGTTCTGAACTAAATATTTTAAAAGTGGTCTTAAATAAATTTAAATCTCTATCTACAAGTGATATTATCGAATTATCTCATAAAGAAAAAGCGTGGATAGACAACATAGATAACAAATCAATAATTGATTTTGCAATTTATGCACCGCAATTAATAGCATTATAAAAAGGAATTTTCATGCCGACTCTTCAATTCAAAGGTAAAAACCTATGCCACCAAGGAGTCCGGAAAATAATTATTTAGAATTATCTTTTGAACATAGCGGCGGTAACTATTCAACCTTACTCGGAACAAATTATGCGAGGGATTACAAATCACCCAGAACAGCAAGCTGGAGCTTTCAGGTTGAAAGCAATTCCAATTCTCAAATTCTTCTAAGCAGGGACAAAAGTCAAATCAGTTCTCTCCCTGATTCGGTTAAAATTGTCCTGAAAGATATAGCTACAGACATTGAAACAGATATGAAAGCAGATTCAACATGCATATTTGTTTTCAAAGGGGTGAGATATTTTGTGGTAAACTCTAATTTAACAGGAATAAGTAACTCAAAAGAAATACCGACAGAGCATTTAATCGCTCAATCAATTCAAATGAAATTATCCATTTATTAAGCGAAACAGAGTTTCGATCTACATTTTTGTGTAAGATGAATTAGTAATCATTGTTGAAAAACAACTTACTAAGAACTTATTAAAGTTGATTAAAACAAGATATCTGTACCTTAAATCGATAGAGATTACCACTAATAGAATAAATTAACATAAAAGCAAAATTTTTATTGCTTCTACCTTTTATTTTCTCTAAATTTCTAAACAACAGCCGATTTACTGATGTGTGTTGATTTTATTTTCATGCAAATTTTAAGATGAAAGCATTAAGGTTGAAGTCATTTTAAAAAGCGTCAGAAAATATTTGGTTATTTTAAAATGGGAAAGAGTTGGTAATAGAAATAAAAATATTTCGACTAATTGAAAGCCAAAAGGTTTACTGTAACCATTTTGAAAACAAAAGAAGTCACAGATACAGTACCTATCATAGCGTAAAGAATAAAATATTCAATCTTCAATTAAAAGGTGAGACTTATAATCAAACGGATTTAATTTTCTTTATATCATCCGATCTTGCACCGCCTTATTAAATATATAATTTGTTTCATTGCGGGCGATAATTACAATAGATATGTTTAATGAACTTACAGGGCAACCACTTTCTAAAAACTGACCACATCGCAATGGATAAAAACCGGTACACACATCCAGAACAATAATAAAAAAATTGAAGTACTTAAGAACTGAAGAAAGAAAAAATTATTTCAAAAAATTTAAAGAGGAATGTTATGAAAAACAAATTTACTTTTCTAGCAATACTTCTATTCGTAATTACGAGTATGAGTTTTGGGCAAAATTATTTCGTTAGTCCATCTGGTAATGACGTTACTGGCAGTGGATCTTCCGCAAATCCATGGAAAACTATTCAAAAGGCTGTTTCAGCTTCTATCGACGGTTGTGTTATACATATTGCTAACGGCACATACACGCTTACAGCTACACTAAATTTAAATCATGAACTTTCTTTGATTGGAGAAAGCGAAGCTGGTGTAATTATTAATGCAACAGGTACACCTTCTTCTGCTTGGGCTATTAATCCCAACAAATCCAATACAACTTTAAGCTACATGACTATTATCCCGAATGGCTCTACAGGCGGATATCCGATTCATGTCGGGGATAATACGGTACCCATTGTTATCTCAAATGTCGTATTAAGCCATATTAATATTAATAGTGCTTATAAAACAGCATTTGATTTTAATGGAGTTGACAATTTAACATTAACATATTTAACTGCAACTAATTCAGGTCATGGAAATGGAGTTCAAGTAAGTGGTTGTACACATGTTAACGCAACTTATATTTCTACTTATGGGAATAGTTGGGGAGGATTTGCAGTCTATGTTTCTAAAAATCCACCCGGAGGAGTTGGTAGAGGCTCAAATGATGTGACAATTGATGGGACAACATCAAGCTTTGGAGAGTGGAATAAAGTATATAGCCAGGATGAAGCAAGTTATATTAATACAAATATAATAGTAAGCGGCTTTGATTATAAAATAAAGAATTCAAGCCTAACTGGTTACACTTTCTATCAAATTGATGAACCTACTGCATTTATTTTTGCAGCTGATTCATTACCACCTAGTTATTCCTCTTTACAAAAGATCTCAACAGGCCAATTTTTAGTGTCACCACCATTGACTATCCAAGCCGCTGTAAATGCTGCAACTCCTGGGTCTATAATTAATGTTGCTGCAGGAACCTATGAGGAAAGTGTAAACATCAATAAAAGCCTTAGTTTAATAGGAGCTGGTTACAACAACACTACTGTTATTGGTCCTATCAATGGTGCAGGTTATACTATGAGGGTAGCTGCTGCCAAAATAATTATAGATGGATTTACAATAACACGTGATGGCAATAATCCGGCTGACTGGAATAATCCTAAACTGTCTAGTTCTGGTATTGCCATACAGGGACAAACTAATAACGCTGAAATCAGAAATACAGAAATAACAGGCATGCGTACAGCGATTGACATTAACAACAGTAACGGCAATAATATTCACAATAATATTATTGATAACAATAGAACTGGTTTACTTTTCCGCAACCAAACCGATTATACTACAGTTGTACAAAATGATATAATTAATAATTGGACTATGGGAGTGCTCTTTATAGATGCTAGTGGCGGGACTAATTCTCCTGTACAATCTGCTTTGAATAGTCATTTTAACAACAACAATATCTGTGGTAACTGGTATGGTCAGATTGTAGATCGACAAACGGGTGGTGCACTTCCGTTGCCAGGTACTAATCTTAAGGACTTCACTAACAATTGGTATGGGACCTTTAGCCCTGTAATCACTATAAATGATAGTCGTGAACCAGGATATTCACTTTTAATCCCTAAAATCTATGGTGGGACAGCGGTAGCTCCCGGTGGGCAGCCGGATATTGCAGGACCAGCATCAGCAAATTTTCAGTACATCCCTTTCTTAATCTCTTCCAAAGGTGAGACACAAGCAGCAAAGAATATATTAACTACATACCTCGCTGCTAATCCTAATATAGATAAGAAGACTCGTGATGCTGCTCTGAAAGCGATAGGGCATATCGACAAAAGTCTCGACGCTGCGCTATGGGATGGTATAAATCATTTAACCGAAAAGGGGGATAAAGTATTTGACGAAGAAAAGGATGCCGTTCAAGACTTGACAGATAAGAAATTTACAGGGCAATTCGATGCATCAATTTATTTTCTTCTCGCAGCCGATAGTAATCTTGCAAAAGTGGCTATCAATGAAGCAGGCTCTGGCGATCCCCATGAATTGGCAATGGCAAACAAAAAGTTTGAAAAAGCCTTGGCGGATTATGCATTAGGTAAGTACGACAACGCGATAGATGATTACAAAAAAGCTTGGGAACACGCCGTACTAGCAAATAAGAAAACAATAGATAAATCTATCGCTGCTGAGAATATTGAAATTTCTCACTCTAATTTGCCAGTCAATTATAGTTTGGGACAGAACTATCCCAATCCGTTTAACCCAAGTACAGTAATACAATTCGACCTACCGGAGGCGGCCATCATATCGCTCAGAGTATTCAATACATTAGGTCAAATTGTTGCTACGCTAATTTCCAATCAGAGTTATGAAGCCGGAAGATTTGAAAAAACATTTGATGCTAGCAAATTTCCTAGCGGTGTTTACATCTATCAATTCAGCAGTAGTAAATTTAATGTAGTTAAAAAGATGATTTTAATGAAGTAAAACAAGTAATTTCTTATTACAAATAAAGCCCGTTTTATAAGCGGGCTTTTTTATTTTAAACTTAGTTGGTACTCTAAATTAAATTGGCAGTAAACAAAAACCAAGCGATTTCCGATTCATTTTTGACCAAATTAAATAAGTAATTCATCAAATTTCCCCTGTGCCTCTACAATAACTTCGTCCTCAATAAAAGAACTAGAATTCAGAAAGAATAATTTTAAGGACAATTTTTTCGAAATATTACTGTCGCAAATTCAGCGAAATTTCAAGGGCGGTGAGATAATGCCTACATACAGCAAAAAATAATTTCCATATAAATTTTAATAGGGCAAATGATACTAAAATGATACTAAGAACTATTTTTTCTATTGTATTTATTGTATCTATTGTATGAATTTTCAACAAAAAAGCCTTAAACCAGCTAAATTGAAATACGTTTAAGGCCTATTTTGCACTAGCGGAGAGACAGAGAATCTATGATACTGCAAAAATGATGCGAATATAGCTCAGAAATGCATCTTTCTAAAAAGTTTATCTAAAGTTCTCCCATCAGAATAAGTGGTTATATTGTACATATGGCTCTATATGGGACTAATGGAATATATGGCATCCAGAAATCACTAAATAAGACAATATTGGTGCATAGGTCGGAGATATTGCGCAAAATTAAACTTTATCATTTTTATATTTCTTCTCATTCATTTGTTTATAGCAAATTTTCATTATAATTGTTTATTTGCCGTATATTCTATAAATTACACAGCAGCTTATTCTATAAATCATACAGCAGTATATTCTATAAATTACACAAGAAAATTGGAATAAATTATGGCAACACCACAAGAAAAATTGGCGCAATCATTAGAAGTCCTAAAAGGATTTCAAAATAAACAGGGCATTGCTATAATAAAAGCTGAAGCAATTTCAAGAGTTCATAAAGAACGCCTCCTTAAAAATGGTTTCATTAAAGAAGTAATGAAAGGCTGGTATATTTCGAGTAATCCTGAGGAAAGAAAAGGAGACACAACAACATGGTACACAGCATATTGGCAATTTTGCGAAGTATATTTGAATGACAGGTTTGGTAATCAATGGTGCATGTCACCCGAACAATCTATATCAATACACAGCGGAAACTGGACTATCCCAGAGCAGTTAATTATACGATCGGCAAAAGCCAGCAACAAAAAAACAGACTTGATGTATAATACTTCGCTTTATGCGGTGAATTTATCAATGCCGAAAGAAACGAACATTATAAATAAAAATGGTATGCAGCTTTTTTCACTTCCTTCTGCACTTATAACATGTACGCCGAGTTATTTTGCACAAAAACCAATGGATGCACGCACAGCTTTATCTACTGTTCGAGATGCTTCGGATATACTAGCCACACTTCTTGAGGGAGGCAATAGTACTGTGGCTGGACGGTTGGCGGGTGCATTTAGAAATATTGGTAACGAACGAATTGCTGATGATATTATTAAAACAATGAAATCAGCCGGATATGATGTGAGAGAAAATGATCCTTTTGAAAATAAGCTCCAATTTTCATTTACAAACAGGACGTTCTCTCCATATGTCAACAGGATAAAAGTAATGTGGCAGCAAATTCGGGAATCGGTACTTAAACATTTCCCACAACCTCCGGGAATTCCGAAAGATAAAGCCGGGTACATGAAGCTGGTAGAAGAAAATTATAAAAGCGATGCATATCATTCATTATCAATAGAAGGTTATAAAGTAACAACTGAACTAATTGAGAGAGTAAGAGGTGGAAACTGGAACCCTGAAACAAATGAAAAAGATAAACAAGCCAAAGATGCATTAGCTGCGCGAGGTTATTATCTTGCTTTTGAAGCGGTCATAAAAAGCATAGAAAAAGTTTTCAGTGGAGAAAATCCGGGTAAAGTGACAGATGACGATCATGGTGACTGGTATAGAGAAATGTTTTCCCCAAGTGTAACATCGGGATTGATACAGCGAGCTGACCTGGCTGGTTACAGGAACAGTCAAGTTTTTATTAGTAACTCAAACCACATTCCAATGAGTCCTGAAGGTGTGAGGGATGCAATGCCAACTTTATTTGAACTGCTAAAAAATGAAAATGATCCCTCTGTCAGATCAGTACTTGGACATTTTGTTTTTGTATATATACATCCATACATGGACGGCAATGGAAGAATGGCGAGATTTTTAATGAACGTTATGCTGGCTTCGGGTGGTTACCCCTGGACAATTATTCCAGTTGAAAGAAGAAATGAATATATGAGCGCTTTAGAAAATGCCAGCGTGAAACAAAATATTGAAGACTTTGTAAAATTTATTGCAAAACTTGTTTCAGAAGGGATGAAATAAGTTCTAACCATCAGAAAAAGACTTAACCTTCTATGGGATTACCGTAGGAATTTGATTTATCAAATTCCCTCCAACTTACCCAAATGCAATAAACCTTAATTCATTAATAACCTCACCAAAGCCAAATAATACAATTTCTACAAAACAATTACAAAAAAAGTAAATAACATTTGGCAATTTTACAAAGATATAATATATTTACATCAATAAATATAAAAATTGTATAGAAATGTTCTTCAAAGGTCAAAGATAAAGCAAGAATTTTTAATTCTGAATCAGATGCAGATCGAGCGAAGTATCGTTGGGTTTATCAATTAAAAATTATAGGAATATCTATCAAAAACAATTATAAATAAATTTATAATTGCATAATATTATTAGTTTGTATATTTTTGACTACCTAAATCAATAAAATAAATTAAAAATAAAGGGAACCATCATGGCAAGACCGATAAAACAGGGAATAGATTATTTCCCGCTAGACGTAGATTTCGACAATAAAATTGAAATGTACCTAATCGAAAAAGAAGCAGTTGGGTTAGCAGTATTAATAACAACCTGGCAGCTAATTTACAAGAACGAAGGTTACTATATCAAAAACGGGAGGAATCTTTTTCTCCTGATAAAGAAGAGAATTTCTGTAGATGTGAATATAATCGAAGACTGTATTAATTCATGTTTAGAGAACGGAATTTTCGACAAAGAGCTTCATGAAAAGTTCGGGATACTAACCTCGAAGGCAATTCAAATTAGATTTTTTGATGTAATCAACAAGAAAAAGAAAGTGCTTTATGACACAAATTTTTTGCTCATAGAAGTTTCCGACGATAAAAACCTAATTAATGTCGGAATTAACTCAATTAATTCCGAAAAAACTGACGGAAACGTCCTAAATAAAATAAAAGAAAATAAAATAAAAGAAAAGGAAATAAAAGAAAAAGAAATAAAAGTAAATAAAATAAAAGAAAATAAAATCCCTTCCTCCGGCAAGCCGGAGCGAGATTTTGTCGATAATCTTTTAAATTTATTTCTGGTTGAATTTAAGGCAGCAAGAAACGAGGATTACGTTTTAGTATCTCGGGAAAAGGAGAGAAGTGCAATTAGCAAACTGCTTGTTCATTACAAAACCCAGAACCCTGATAAAAGCACTGAGGAAACATTATCGGACTTTGAGAACATATTCAGGCAGTCATTTACGGTCAACGATAAATTTCTGCAGGAAAACATATCACCGTCAATGATTTTAACGAAACTAAATTTCATAAAAACAAAACTAAAAGGAGAGAACTATGGCATGCAAAATAACTCATCTGGTGGAGCAACAACACGAGGAATACTCGAAGCAGTCGCAAAAGCCTTTGATATCAATTGGCAGCCCGGTAGTTACTGAAAATCGAATGTCAATTTGAATTTTTTAAAGTCCGAAGTTTTCTAATTTCAGCAATAGTCCTTTTTTAATTTATTTTATTG
>JAJYOQ010000115.1 GCA_021796135.1 Bacteroidota bacterium | reverse complement strand
TAAATATAAATTTAACTCTCTTCTGTAATAGCTTTTCAAGTTTACTTTGAAAATTTTTAATCTGCACATCGTCGAAGTTCACTGCAGAAGAGACTTTAACAGAAACAATCCCCAGATAATCATCACGTAATTCTAAAAATTTCTTAGAAATACTAGATAATAAGTTTTCTCTGCCCTTAAGAATGAGAAAACCTAAGAAATTAAAAGTTTCATTATGAATTTTATTTTTAAAAATACTTTCAAGAACCGATAATTTAATATTAGATTTTATTATTGGGTTTATCAACATCATCGAAAGCTGTCTGCTTGATTCTAAAGATGCACTAATTAATCCCATATCCATGTAAACGGCATCCAAGATATTTTTTTCTATTGCTGTTTGAAGCAAAGAATTACAATACCGTATGGAAACTTTTTGTTCACTCATCTTATTAAACTTTTAGTTCTTATTTATTTGATCTATATAATTATTTAAAACTTTAATTTGCGTTTCTTTATTTAAATTTTCTTTTAGAATTATTTCAGCTGCTCTTATTGCAATTTCAGAAACCTGGGTTTTCAATTCATCGAACGCAGAATCTTTTTTCCTTTCGATTTCAGCAGATGCTTCATCAATAATTTTCTTAGCTTCAGCCTTACTATCCTGGAGAATTTGTTCCTTAAGTTTTTCAGCATAAATACGACTTTGAGAAATTATTTTTTTTGATTCCTCCTCAGCTTTTTCTAGGCTGGCTTGGTTTTCAGAAAGGATTTTTTGAGCATCTTCATTTGCTTTTTCCGCTCGATCCAAAGAATCTTTAATTGCTGTTTCGCGCTGATCCAATGCAGTTAGAATTGGTTTCCATGCAAATTTTTTCAGAATTAAAAGAAGCAGAACAAAGGTAATGACAGTCCAGAATATAACACCTGGATTGACATCAATTAAGCTGCCGCCGCCTTCCGGTTCCACGGCAAGTACTAAAAAACTCAAAAAGGTAAGCATAAATTTATTTCCTAAGGAAAAAGTAAAAAATTAAGCTTTAAATGCTAAAAGAATACAAATAACTAAACCGAAAAATGCAATACCTTCGATTAAGGCTGCAGCTATAATCATAGCAGTTCTAATAGGGGAAATAGCTTCCGGCTGTCTGCCCATTGATTCCATAGCAGAACCAGCTAGTTTACCAATTCCCAAGCCAGCACCTATTACAACTAAGCCAGCACCAATACCAGCAGCTAACCATGCAAAATTCATCATTTCTCTTTCTCCTTAAATTATTTTTGTTATTGTTAATAAAAAATTTAATGTTCCGAATGCATTGACATACCAATAAATAGAGCTGTCAACATAGTAAAAATATAAGCCTGGATGACGGCGACTAAAATTTCCAACATTTCTATAAAAAGTGCAAATCCGACAGAAACAGGAGCAACGTAAAACGTATGCATAATAAAAATTAATCCCAGTAAAGAGAAAATAACAATATGACCCGCAATCATATTTGCAAAAAGACGTATACATAAGGCAAAAGGTTTTGTAAACAAACCCAATACTTCAAGCGGTATAATAATTATTAAGATCCAACCTGGCATACCCGAAGGTACTAAATTTTTAAAATATTTTAATGTGCCATGTTGTTTGATTCCTGCAAATTGAGTTGCAACAAACGAAATTGCAGCTAAAGAAGCAGTTACTGCGATATTTCCAGTTACAGTAGCAGTATATGGAATAAGCCCCAATAAATTGCTTAAAAGTATAAAAAAGAATAGTGTAAGCATATATGGTAAAAACAACTGATATCCTTTACCGATGGATGGGGCAACAATTTCATCTCTTACAAAGATTATAATAATTTCAAAAAGATTAGCAAAACCTTTTGGCACTAATGATTTTTTATAACTTCTGGCAGCAATAATTGCCATAGCAATCAGCATAATAGCAATAATCCAAATAAAAAATACATGTTTGGTTATTGAAATATCAATTCCCAGTAGATGAATTTCAGGAAGGTGTAAAGTACCGAATGGTTCAAAACTAATTGACTTGCCATCAAGAACGTGATGCATTATCCAACTAGGATCGCTATTGTTTTGGCCTGACTTAATTAAAGTATCGGCTAAAGCTTTAGTATTAGTAGTTTGACTTGAAAACATATAATGGTATCAATTTTCCCCTTTAATTAGGGTTTTAACTTCCACAATTTGATAAAAAACATAAAAAATCAAGGTTGAAAATATAAACTTATTCCGATTTATATCCAAAAAGAGAATCAACAAAATTATTAAAGAAAGTGAAATAAAAATCCTAACAGGTAGAAATTTGAGGAAATTGCCCAAACTCATGTTTCCATTGTTAAAATCCTTTTTTATTGAATAAAATGCCAAAATGAAGTTAATTGTGGCAATCATTGAGCCAAATAAAATGGATATTAACGATTGGGATGAAAGATAATTCAAAAGGGAAAGTATATATAAGATTAAAATACTAAATGAAACAATAATTAGAGCAATGATAAAATTTTTATTTACCATTACTTGTCTGATTTTATTGTAGATTTAATAAAACTGTATAAACCGCCGATAATTCCTAGGAAAGAGAAAATAATCGTTAGAACCGGTGTAGTTGAAAATTTTGTATCTAACCAAACTCCAAGAAAAACCATTGCAACTATTGTCACAGCAAGTTGAGTCCCCAATCCTAAATAATTTGCCCATGATTTAGGATCATCATCTTCAAATTTATTATTTACTTTTTTTTCATTCATTTTGTTGATACAATAATGCGGCTAATATATGTACATGGATATTAAAATATTTAATTACATGCAATAAATTGGATTTTGTTATTAATTTTATCATCTCTATGATTCTAAATTTTCCCTGCTAGTGTTCATTTTACTATTACCGATAAATTCTGCTCCTTCTTCAACAATTAGAATTTTTGCAATTAAATCACCTTTAAGGATTGATTTAGTTTCAAGTATTACTTTTTCTTCAGCATTTATTGACCCAAAAACTTTTCCTCCGAGTGTAATTGTTTGACCAGTTACATGACCGTTAACTTGGCCATGTTCACCTATAGTTATATTGCCAATAGCATTTAAGTCACCATTGATAATACCATCCATTCGCACATTACCGTCGCTTTTTAATTTACCTTCGATAACAACACCTGTGCTAATAATTGTGACAGCATCTTTACCTAAAGAAATATTTTTCAATTTAGAATTCTCCTTTGTTAATTAGTTAAAAGATTTTTTGGGTTAACAGGTTTACCATCTTTCCAAATTTCAAAATGAAGGTGCGGTCCGGTAGTAAGTTCTCCGGTATTTCCACTTAATGCAATAGCTTCACCTTGAGTTACAACATCATGAACTTTTTTTAGTAATACTGAACAATGTTTATAAACCGTCACAAATCCGTCAGGGTGGTTCAAAATAATCATATAACCGTCATTGACTGTATAGTCGGCAAATACAACATAACCACTTGCGGCGGCAAATACAAGAGTTCCGGTTTTCTCAACAAAATCTATTCCCATATGACCAAATTCTGGCATAAAACCACGGCTAATGTACCCCTTAGATGGTGATATAAATTGAATATATTCACTATCACTATTAAATTGAAAATTAAACATTCTTTGAATTACTTCCAGGATACTTCCACCGTAATGATTCTCATTAGTTTTATTCAAGGTTGGTTTAAATTTAGTTAAAGAATCCGCTAGTGTTGAGTCACCCAGTATCAATGCATTCTTAAGTTGTTCATTAGAGGACTTAAGATTCTCTAAATCACGAGTTAAAAATATCACTCTTTTATTCAATTCATCAATTTTTTTTATGTCCGAATAGCTTAAAGAACCCTTATCATGTATGAAAATATATCTAAGAGGTGAATAATTTATTATATAGAATCCAGCAATAAAAGAAATGATTGTATATAGTGAGATTAGGAATATGGCATTTTTAACAGTAAATTTTTTGGTATGTGCTTTAATTCCGACTTCTTCAGGAATTATTATTAGCGAAAAACTTTTAATTTTTTTTAATCGTCGAAAATTTATTTCCTCTAAAACCTTTTGAATTAAACTTTTTATCTTATTCATTTGTACTTAGCCAATATGTCTTCAAATTTTATTTTACCTTCCCTTATTAATTTAGGTACATTTTGGCTCAGATCAATTATTGTAGACTCCTGCACAAAAGATTTTTTTTCCGTAAAGAAAATTGCAGATAATTCCAAGCCAAATTCATCTTCAATCAAGTTTCTATCATTAAGGAAAGGTTGTCCTCCCCTATTTACACTAGTTGAAATTAAAGGCATTTTAATCTCATTTAATAATTTACTACAAAACCTGTTATTTGGGATTCTAAAAGCTGCAGTCTTTGCATTTAGAACTTCACTAGTCTTAGAATTAAGATTAAATATTACAGACACCGGATTAGGCCAAATAGCTAATAGAAAATCAAGATGATTTTCCGTTTTAACTTCTATATATTTTAATAATAACTCTAAATTACCTATTAACATTATATATTTCTTTTCAATATCCCTATTCTTTATTTCGCTAATTTTTTTTACTGCATCTAGGTTAAAAGGATTTGCAGCAAATCCATATATTGTATCTGTCGGAATAGCAAAAATTGAACCTTCAAAATATAATTTTTTTGCTTTATTTATAGCTGCTTCACAATCTAAATCAATATTTATTTGTTCACAGTTTTTATTTTCACTCATTGAGCATCTCTTCTAATTTTGAAATAACAACCTCGGGAACTAATTTATAGCCGCATTCGAAGGTCTTTAACGGACATTCGATTTTACCGTGGATTCCACAAGGTTTGCAATTAAGATTGTCATAACTTAAAAAAGAACTTTTATTATTATAAGGAGAAAACCCGAACTTTGGACTTGTCGAACAATATAGAGTAAGAACCGGTATATTAGCGCACATTCCCATATGAGTGGGAGCGCTATCATTACAAATCAATAGTTCAGTCCTTTTTAGTAAACCAATTGACTCCAAGATTGTAAATTTTCCTGCAGTAGAAAAAACATTACTATATTTGGAAGCAATATCTTCACATACATTTTTTTCGAGTTCGCTACCTATCAATAAAATATTATAAGAATTAACTAAAAGATATTTAATTATCTCTTCAAAATATTTAGTAGGATATTTTTTAGTATTCCAGATGCTTCCAGGGGCAATTGCAATAAATTTATTTTTGGTTTTCAGATTTGCTATAAAAATGTCTACTTTTTTATCAGCAGGTTTGCTAACATTTATGAGGGGAGAAATTTTCCACTCATCACTTACATAATTAAACCCAATTAAATCCAAATTTCTTTGAATTTCGTGATGTTCAGGTATATATTTAATTAAATTCTTATAAACATGCTTTAAGGAAGAGTTACTAAACCCATAGGTTTTTTTTACGTTGGCATACAATATAAGGAGTGATGTCCGAAATGAACGATGCGGAGAATAAATGCGAGAATACATTTTTTGTTTCAATTTCTTTGAAAGTTTGATCAATGAAAGGATTGACTTCTCATTTTTTTTATCGTAAATAATGACATCATGGACAAAAGGTGAAGCAGAAAATATTTCTGAAGTTGATGGGATGGCGACTACATCTATTTCCGGATTATGAAAAAGTTCAAAAAGTTTTTGAATCATCGGCAAAGTTAAAATAGCGTCACCTATAAAAGCAGTCTGAACAACTAAAATTTTTTCCATCTAATTAGTATTTCCATCTCTTATGCATCCAAAGCCATTGTTCAGGGTGTTCTCTTACCTGCTGCTCTAATAAATCCGTATGACGCTGACTTATTTCAATAATTTTTTCATCTTCATTTTCCGGGAGATTATCAAAGCTAATTTCATAAAAATGAGTTCTATATGAATAATCCGGCTGTCTAACAGCCACACAAAAAAAGACAGGACATTTAGTTTTTAAGGCAAGAGCTGCTGTGCCTGCATATACTGAGGCTTTTCTTCCAAATAAATTAACTCTAATTCCATCGGACGGCCCTCTTTGATCAGATACCATAGCAACAATATTCTTTTCTGTTGTAGTTTGATAGACTTTACGAATGGAAATTCCAAGCGGCACAACTTTATTTCCCCATTTAGAACGTAGGTTATTGAGCCATTCAGAGACTAATTGGTTTCTTTGTGATTTAACTACAACAGAAAAAGGAACTTTTAATTGAAGTCCCATAGTAATTGCCATAGCTTCCCAATTACCAAAATGAGCTGAAATTAAGATTACACCCCGATTCTCTCTGTACCTTTCCAAAACTTTATCATTATTATCTGAATAGATAAATTCTTCGGCTTTCTCAACGGATAAGTTTGGCATATACAATATTTCGGCTAGAGTAATTGCAAAACTCCTATAACTCCCAAATGCTATCTTTCTAATTTTTTTCTTTGAAAATTCAGGAAAAGCAAGGGTTAGATTTTCAATGGTTGTTTGTTTTCTAATGGGAATTATATAGAAAAATAGAAATGCAATTATATATGAAATTCTTCTGGATAATTTTAATCCAAGAATTGTAAATACGAATCCAAACGAGATGAAAATAATATATTCTAATCTATCTTTCATTCAGGCAAAAGGTGTCCAATTTTTCGGCAGCAAAGTTAAATAATTACTTTCTATAAATGAAACATTGCAAAACTGAAAGAACAGGACTAAAAAGAATAATATCAAAAATTAATTAGTAGCAATTCTTTGCTGCCAATTATCATCTCTCATTTCATCACGTTTTGTAGAATTTAGAAGTTGGTAATCGCCAAATCCTGTCAAATCTCCAAAATCGAATTCAACTCCACCTTCAATATCATTATAATGCCAAATCTCATAAGGTTTTGTATCGGTTTGATTTGGATATCGGTCAACTTCGCTAGGTTCTCCATACTCAATATAAACTCTGCCTCGATCAGTTTTCCATCCGGCTAAATTTAAAGCTCCGTATCTTTCGTTACTTATTTTTACTCTTTCTAAATATTCCTGAAGATAGGAATTTTTAGATGAGGATGGGTCGGGATTTCTTCTTTTCCAGAAATTAAAGAGAAACTCTCTTTTAGCAGATAAATTGGTTAATTTTTTATATTGGTCAATCTCTGTTTTAGAAGCAATATACTTTGATTCGTTTAAAAGGTTATCGCATTCTTCGGAAGACATTACTCCGAATATTGAACTAAGTACATTAGACTGGCTATAGTTAATTGTATCCGTGTTTTTAACCTTAGGATTATAAACAAAGAATCTTTTAAAAGACTGAACACCATAATTATTTGCGCTATCTAAAAGCATTAATTCTAAAGTATATGAATCGGTTGGGAATTTGACAACCGGAATTGCGCCAACTTCTACAATTGATTCATCTGTATTAATAACTGGTTTGTTTTTTTTATAAAATACTTTACCTCGACTATTTTTAATTTCCGAAACCAGTAGTATAGAGTTTCCTTTAATTTTTTTAAAATGGTTATATAACTCACAATAATAGTAAACCACCGGTAAATTTTCTCCAAAGACTAGTGTCGGCTGGGGAATAATTTCATAAGTGTTTTTATAGAAGATGGAATTCTTATTCGGACTATCCTGAATAATTTTAGAAGCTAATTGGACATCACTAATTCCAAGACTGTCGGATTGAAATGGTTTAACCTTTAGGTAGTCTGTAATTGATTTAATATTTTTATTGTTATCTAAGTCTTTTACACTAATTACACATTTATAAGATCCCTTAGGTATGGCGAATCCCAAAACACCCACAAGATTTTGGGTGGCATTTGTATCTGCGTTTAATTCATGCTTTAATTTCCAGTCTTTATTAAGGACAAAAGATTTTGCAGCAGTGTCTTCAATTGAGAGAGCCAAAACTCCCTCTATATATTTAGCTGAATCAGAAGATTTAATTGTCATAGCATGCTGATTCAAAGAGTAATAGAATTCAACATAATTAGAAGATGAATCATAGGCAAATTGTGCAAAATCAAAATCAAAAAGTTTCCGATTTTCTTGAGCAAAACTTATTGAAACAAATAATAAAAGCGATAAGAACAGAATTTTATTTTTCATATTATAGCTTTAAAAAAATTATAATTACAAACAAATAGCTTAGTAATAATTATGAGACAAAATAATATAAGTAAACTTTTTAATCAATGGTTTTTATAGACTATAATTAGGGATTATATTGATTTAAAATCACACCTTAACAGCATAAACTTCAGTTACTCCGCCAATTTCAGAAATTCTTTTTACTACATCTTTGCTTATCTCGCTGTCAACGTTAATAACAGTAATTGCTTTTTTCCCAATATCCAGCCTTCCAAGTGATAGCCCGGCAATATTGATATTAGCCTCTGCTAGGGTCTTTCCAACTTGCGCGAGCATTCCGGGTTTATCAATATTTGCATAAAAAAGCATATTACCTTCGGGATTAAGTTCTAAATGAAATCCATCTATATCAACCACACGAATTTCTCTATTCCCGAAAACTGTTCCTGCCAAAGAATGTTTTTCTTTATCAGTAATAAATTCTACAGCCATTAAGTTTACATAACTTGAATTTGCTCCAGATTTGGTCTCATTAATTTTAATTCCCATTTCTTTTGCCAGAAACGGAGAATTAATTAGATTTACACCGGCTGTCATTTTTTTTGATAAGAACCCTTTAAGAATAGCAGCTGAAAGCAAGGTTGTAGAAGAATGAAGTAATTCACCGCTATAATTAATATTTATTTGTTTAAGTTGCCCTTTATTCAATTGGGAATGGAGGATACCTAAGCTTTCAGCAAGTTTAACGTATGGGATTAATTCTGCATTTCCGGAAGATTCAACAGCAGCAGCATTGACAGCGCCACGCACGCCTTTTTGATTAAAAAGATCGACCATTTGTTCTGCAATTTGCACAGCAACCTTCTCCTGAGCTTCATCGGTCGATGCTCCTAAATGCGGGGTAGTCACAACTTTAGGATGCTGAATTAAAGGACCTGAAAATTCAGGCGGTTCTTTTGTATAAACATCAAGAGCAGCAGCAGAAACTTTTCCTGAATCAAGAGCTTTTACTAAAGCCTCCTCATTTATTATACCGCCACGTGCACAATTGATAAGTTTTACGCCATCTTTACATTTAAGCAATGTTTCTTCAGAAAGTAAGTTCTTTGTCTCTTCACTTAAAGGGACATGTACAGTAATAATATCTGAATTCTTATAGATTGAATCCAAGTCAAATAGCTTAACACCGATTTTAGCAGCCATTTCCTCGGACAATACAGGGTCATAACCTATGACAGTCATACCAAACGCTTTAGAACGGACAGCGACTTCTCTTCCTATTTTTCCTAATCCGATTATACCAAGAGTTTTTCCCCACAATTCGGTACCGCTAAATTTTTTTCTTTCCCATTTACCGCTTCGTAAAGATTGGTTTGATTGCGCTATATTTCTGCACATAGACATCATAAGAGCCATAGTATGTTCAGCAGTCGATATTGTATTCCCGCCAGGGGTATTCATTACAATAATTCCCTTACGTGTAGCAGCTTCCAAATTTATATTGTCGACACCAGCGCCTGCTCTGCCAATTACTTCCATATTTTCCATAAAATCAATTAGGTCAGGCGTTACTTGAGTATCACTCCTTACAACCATACCATTAAAATCTTTAATTATCTTAACGATTTCTTCTTTTGGCAATCCCGGTTTATAAGTGACTTCAAATCCAGCAGCTTCAAGAATATTAGCACATTTTTTATCCACTGAATCTGTTATTATAATTTTTTTCATTATTCTCCGATTATTAACTATAATTAAATTTTAAAATTAAACTAAATGACTGATTTTAATCTTTGGACAATTTGAGATTTAGGAACAGCTCCGATGATAGTGTCCTTTAGTTGTCCATCTTTGAAAATTAACAAGGTAGGTATGCTTCGCACGCCGTAATTTATTGAAGTTTGCTGATTGTTATCCACATCGAGCTTTCCAACTTTTAATTTACCTGAATACTCGACTGCTAGTTCTTCAACAATTGGGGCAATCATTCTGCAAGGGCCACACCATACCGCCCAAAAGTCGATTAAGACTGGTGTATCAGATTTAAGAACTTCTGAATTAAAATTTTGATCTGTAATAGTTATTGGTTTCATAATTACTTTCCATATTTAAAAATTTATAATATTGTCTCCCGGTTCACCCTGACCCACAAAATTAACTACATCTTCTCCCCCATCAGCATGTATAAGGCCGCCGGAAATCCATTCCCCTCCTTCTTTACAAAGAAGAGATATAATTTTAGCTATATCTTCAGGTGAAGTTAAACGTGCCCGTGGGTTTTTTCTTCTGGCTACCTCTATCATTGGGATATTCCCGGGTATTTTTCTTAACGCAGGC
>JAJYOQ010000114.1 GCA_021796135.1 Bacteroidota bacterium | reverse complement strand
GTACAAGGGTTTGCGCTTCCTTTATTGCAATTACCTCAAAAGCATAAGTTCGACACAAAATTTACTATTAAATCAAAAGAAATATCAGCAAGATTTCGGACAATAATTGAATTACTCCCTCATATAGATTTATTAATTAAAGAAAATATTCCAGAATTGAAGAATGTCATCCAACCACAATTAGAAAATAATATAAAATATATTAAAATTAGAAGCGATACTGGTTATGACTATTTTAAATAACATTGATGAACAAATAAGGAATATTTTTGGTTTACAACCAAATGAAGTAAAAATCGGAGATAATTTTAAATATGCTCAATTTTGCTATAACGTTAGTAACTTTGAAATACCCATTTCAGAGACCTTAAAAATTTTCAGTTCCTTCCCCAATAGAGATGATTATTCGCTTGAAGTTGTTGTCAATTCTACCGAGCCCATAACGTTAAATAAATCGGTGATGTGCGATACGTTCCTAAAAGAATTGGAAGAAATTAAAGGATTCATTGATTTGGATAGTAAAATATCAATCACTTTAAACATTTATAAAAACATAGAATTTAATATTCTTAGTATTTATAATCTTGAACAATTTACAAAATATTTAAATGATTTAACCGTCTCTGATTTAATAAATCAGTTTAGTTCTTTACTAAATTCTGATCTTATTGTGCAATTCCAAGTTCTTGAAAAGGAGTATAATTTAAAAACTTCAACAATATTTTTTACAAATGACCCCATTAAAAATAATCACTTTGGCAGTAATAGAAACCCTATAATAAAAAATAAAATAGGAGCTTGCCATAGCATTAATTTTCCTGACAATATAGTCCCATCTGATTTTGAAATTATTACTGAAACAGGCAATGGTACTTTGGTTATTATATTTAATAAACTTAAATTATTAACATCGGTAGTGTATATTTTTGACTTTACTGAAATTAAAAATAATAGTTTACATTATAGATTACATTCATATACTACTATTGAAGGGGATATTAATTTTGATGAATTAAGTGCCAGTACAGCTTTTGAATATTATAAAATTTACGAATGGCTGTATAGTCAATCTAATTATCACGAAAAAATTGATTTGACGCGTAATTTAATCTCACTACATTTCGAAAATAACAACCCGTTCAAATTAAAAGGTAATCCTTTAAGTGCTTTTAAATCAAATTATAAAATTTATTTAAAAGAAAATGTTAAAAGATATATTGAAGTAAAAAATAAAGTTTCTGAATTCATTTATGATTTATCCCAGCGAGCAACTAAAGTAATAGATTCCTTTATTGACTCATTTAAAAAAAATCTATTTGCATTATTTTCATTTTATATCTCTGTAATCATTATTAAGATATTAAGTAATAATGATACTGTCCACATTTTTAATAGTGATACTGCATTTCTTTCACTTGGGTTTTTAATTATCTCTTTAATATTTTTATTTTTTTCTATTTGGGAACTAAATAATAATAAAGAAAGATTTGAAGCAAATTATAGAAATTTAAAAAATAGATATAAGGATTTATTAGTAGAAGAAGATATTAAAACAATATTTAATAACGATGATGATTTTGAATTTGAAGTAATAAATATTAAAAAGAAAAGAATAAGATACATTATCATGTGGATTCTTGCTTTAATCATTCTTTCTCTGATTACTATATATTTATGGAAATTTAATTAGTTTATTATTGCTTTGAAAGGAATATGACAATAATTTTATGTCAGAAGAAAAACAAGAAATAGATGCATTATTAAATAATCTTGAACCTTCCAAATTTATTGATGTAAAGAAATTCATTACTTCAATACAACCGGCTAAAAAAGAAGATAATTCTCATTATCACCTTGATCCTGATTTAGATAATTTACCGATTACCGAAGACAAAACCGGTAGAAGAAATATTGTACCTACCTTGGCAAAAATAATAGCTGAATCAAAATGCCCATATACCTTTTGTATCAATGGAGGTTGGGGAAGCGGTAAAACAGTTTTTATGAAATGGATTAAAGAGGAAATAGATAGGAATTATGATGCAACAACATTCACTCATTGGTTTGACCCATGGAAATATGAATCAATTAACAATTTAACGTACCCACTGATAAAAGAAATCGAATTTTATGCCCCAGGTAAAAAGCATTCTGAAAACATTAGAAGCTTTTTTGTTAGAATATTAAAACTAGTTCCTCAAATATATTCATATTTTAAATTTCATATACCATTTTCTTTTTCTAGTAAAATTATTGAAGCATTTAATTCAGAAGGTAATATAGAAAAGTCCTTTAAGCGATTATTTAAGCTAAAGAAGTCTTTTGAAGATTACATAGCCTATATATTATACCTTTATTCAGAAGATGAAATCCAAAAAGAAAAATTCATCATATTTGTAGATGATTTAGATAGATGTTATCCTGAAAATACGGTTATTCTTCTAGAATCTATTAAAAATTTTTTCTCAACTGATAATTGTATTTTTGTATTAGCTATAGACAGAGAAGTGTTGTCAGAAGGAATTAAGTCTAAATATGGTAATAATATTTTTTTTAGTGGTGAGGATTATTTAGATAAAATAATTAAGTTCAATTATGATCTTCCTTCTAATGCTGGCATAATCATTACTAATTTTATTTCTACCTTAAAAGAATCAAATAAGGATCTATTTAATGATAGTGTTATTGAAAATATGGCTCCTCAGCTTTTTGATTTAAATGGCTCTACAAGCATTAGGGTTATAAAAAAAATTTTTAATAGATATCATCTTCTTTCAATAACTCTTCAACAAAAGCAAACCTCTTTTGATAAAGATATACTCTTCCTTACATGTTTTATCTTCCATTTGTATCCATCTTGCTTTACATTAATTGCAAAATATCGTGGTAGAAAATTAATCGATTTCTTGTGCAATATAAAACGTGATGATCTTAATAAAATTGACCTTTTTCTCGAAGAATGGAGAAGGGATATACATAAATTAGTTGGAGAATCAAACATACAAGAAATTGTTTTAAGATTTAAGCAATTTAAATTTCCTGGTGTTCCAAATGTAAATAATCAAACTATTGCTGATAATTATATTAAATGCAGTGACATATTAATGAAGTTTTCAAATGAATAAAATCGACAAACTCATAATCAATTCCCATTATTCCGACCCAACAAAATATTGGAGTAATAATAAGTTGCAACTTGGAAAACACAAATGCCCCAAATAATAAACATATATTGCGATGAAAGCTGCCATCTTGAAAATGATAACCAAAAAGTAATGGTTCTTGGTGCAGTTTGGTGTCCTTTTGAAAAGAAGGACGAAATTTTTGAGAGATTAATGTAAAATTTAAATTAAAGCAAAACTTTATAAAAAAGATTATCTTTGCATAACAAATATAAAGATTGAAAAATGAAAGTTAACCAGATAAGTATAAGAAATTTTAAATCGATTAGAGAACTTGATTTACACTTAAATAAGATCAATGTTCTTATCGGTTCAAATGGCGCTGGTAAATCTAATTTTATTCAATTCTTTAATCTTCTAAACAACATCGTCTCCCAAAATTTACAAAACTATGTTACAACAAATGGAGGTGCAGATAATCTTTTATACTTTGGCAGGAAGCATTCTGAATCTTTATCCGGTAATATATCTTTTGAAGAACGTGCACGGTATGAATTTGAATTAGCGAGTACTGTTGACAATAAACTTTTTTTTAATAAAGAAATAGTCAAATACATAGAGCGAATCCAAGGTGAGCCGGATGGATTAAATATTGCCAATGGTAATATGGAAGCTAATTTAACCGAGCTATTAAAAACTAAAAGTTATATCAACAGTGTAGTACAAATGATTTATTCGATTGGTAGAATCAAATGCTATCATTTTAACGATACAAGCTCTTCTGCAAAGGTTAAAGTAGAAAATGAAATTGATGATAATAGAACCATTAAAAGCGATGCTTCAAACCTTGCAGCTTTCCTATACCTTCTTCAAAAACGATTCAACCCATATTTCTTAAGAATTGAGAATACCATAAAGTTAATAGCCCCTTTCTTTGAAAAGTTTCAGCTTGAGCCTTTAGCCTTAAATAAAGAAAAAATTCGCCTTGAATGGAAACACGTTGGTTCTGATGAATATTTTAATGCAAATCATCTTTCTGACGGAACTTTAAGAATGATTTGTTTGATAACTCTTTTATTGCAGCCAAATCTACCTGATACAATTATAATTGATGAACCGGAATTGGGGCTTCACCCAGCAGCAATAGAATTGCTCACTTCATTAATTAAATCAGTAACGGCAAATGATAAACAGGTTATTTGCTCTACCCAATCTGTAACTTTTCTTAATCATTTTGAACCGGAAGACATTATTGTCGTAGATAGGAATGACGGAGAATCAATTTTCAAACATCTTGATAAGAATTCATTAACAGAATGGTTGAATGAATATGCAATCGGTGAATTATGGGAAAAGAATGTTCTTGGGGGAAGACCATAAATGCCGAAAAATGTTCTTGTACTTGTTGAAGGACAAACAGAAGAAGGATTTGTTAAAAGGGTATTAGATCCTTTCTTTCATTCAAAAAACATTTTTCTAACACCTACTGTTATAAAAACTAAAAGAGAAATTAGAGGTCCTGATCATAAAGGTGGAGTTAATTCTTATAATCAAGTAAAAAGAGATATTTTACCGTTATTGAATGATACATCGGCTGATATTATAACAACTATGATTGATTATTATGCTTTGCCTAGTGATTTCCCCGGTTATAATAACCGCCCTGACGGCAATTGCTATCACCGTGTAGAATTTATGGAAAATCAATTTAGTGCAGATATAAGACACCCTAAATTTTTGCCATATATCCAGCTTCACGAATTTGAGGCATTAATTTTCGCAAGCGAAGATAGAATTCCAGGCGCTTTTATAAATGTACCGGGAAAATTACGCCAAGTAACATCCATAAATAAGTCTTTTAATTCACCCGAAGAAATTAACGAGAATCCGAATACTGCACCATCTAAAAGACTTAAAAGTATTTTCCCGGATTATGAAAAGACTTTTCATAGTCAATTGATACTTGCGCAGGTTAATATTGAAACCTTGAGGACTAAATGCAGTCATTTTAATTCGTGGATTACAAAGCTTGAGGGTTAATTAAATGATTTTTACAAATGAATAAAATCGACAAACTAATAATCAATTCTCCTTACCAGGAACCAACTCATTATTGGTCTTACAACCGTGAAACTCGTTCATTTGAATTAAAAGAAGGTCGTCGCTCAGCCGGCTATATTATCGCTTCCGAATCTTCCCGCTCCTTTGACGACCCTGGTATCTTTATTGAAATCCCTTTAGTAAATCTTATTCGTCCGCGCATTAAAAAATGGAGAGAAGAAAACTATCCCGGTGTTTCCGGTATAACTAAAAGATTGTTAGATCATTGGAACGATAAAGAATTACGCCCGGATAAATAATTGTGAGATGAGTTTTATATATTTCATTTATATTTTAATGGTTATGTTTTATTATATTATGAAAAATTAATAGAGTACATTATTATGACGCATAAAATTGACATGCCTGTTCGAGTCAAAAGTACTTATGAAGGTTTCAAAATCTTAAACAATTTTTACAACGACACAAAAGATGCTTTTATTGATACTATTTTAATTGATTTTTCAAATACAGAATGGTTTGAGGCAAATTTACTTGCTGTTTTAGGGGCGATACTAAGCAGACTGGATGAAAGCCTGAATACCATAAAAATTATTAATCTCAAAGATAAATTGGAAAAAATATTCAGTAAAAATCATTTTTTAAGTAACTTTGGGGGGTACAAAATTGAGGATTATTATCAGACAACAATTAAATACAAAAAATTTAAGCCAAATGAAGAAAAGGTTTTTAAATATTATTTAGATAATGAGCTTTTATCTAAAACTGTTTTGCCTCAAATGAGCATAGGATTAAGGAAAAAAATTAATGAGAGCATATTCGAAATTTTCAATAACGCAGTAATTCATGGTAAATCTGGTGATATTTTTAGTTGTGGTCAATATTATCCGGCAAAAAGCAAATTAGATTTTACTATTGTTGATCTTGGCAGAACAATAAAAACAAATGTAAATGAATACTTAAAACAAATGTTAAGCGGTAGCGATACAATTGATTGGGCTGTCCAAGAAAAACACACTACAAAGATTGGCGATACTCCCGGTGGACTTGGCTTAAGTCTTATTAGAGATTTCTTAAAATTGAATAATGGTAAGATTCAAATAGTATCAAGCGATGGATATTGGCATCAGTTGGGGAATGAAATAAATCAAATGAGCTTTGACAATGAATTTGATGGTACAATTGTTAATTTAGAGTTTAATCTTAACGACAAAAGTTCGTATTGTTTAAAAAGCGAATTAAAACTTGAAGATATTTTTTAAAGGATAAAAATGAATGAAATTAAAGTAAATATTTTTGAACTCATTTCCAGTCATGCTGCTGTTGCAACTGATGATGGAAATAAACTTTATGACCGTATAAATAAAATCCTGCAAAGCAAGAATACTGTAGTATTGGATTTTAATAATATTGAATTGATTACTTCAACATTCTTAAACTCTTCTATAGGAAGGTTGTATGGATATTATGAAAGTGATTTTATCAAAGAGCATCTCTCAATAGAAAATCTTAATGATGATGATTTGTTGTTACTAAAGAAAGTTATTGAGCGGGCGAAGGAATATTTTGCGGAAAAGGAAAAAGTAGAAAAAGGAATAAGGGAGACTTTAAAAAATGACGAAGATAATTAATATTAACAATTATTCACCTGTCCACACGGATAAATTTTTATTTGATGCTAACATTTGGCTCTACTTGTATTGCCCGCTTGGTAGTTACAATTCGGCTGCAATAAAGAATTACGAAAATTTTTTAGTTAAAGTTATTAAGGCTAATTCAACCATTTATATATCTTCATTGATATTATCGGAATTTATCAATAGATATATCCGGCTAGATTTCAATATCAAGAAAAATATAAATCCCGGACAATTCGCAGAGTTCAAAAAAGATTACCGTCCGTCTGCAGAATATAGCAATACAATAAAAACAATACGTGCAACTATAAATCAACAAATTTCCCAAATAACAAAACAAGCTGATGATAATTTTTCAGGTTATAATCTTAAGGATATATTAAATCGAATAGAAAATTCTGACTTCAATGATTTATGTTCGGAAGAGCTTTCATCAATCTCAAGTTTTAAGATTGTTACAGATGATAGGGACTTTCTCCATGCAATTAAAGCTATTGAAGTATTGACTGCAAATCCAAAACTTTTAAATCCTCCCAAAACAAATTGAATAAGATAAGCCAGCTAATAATCAACTCTCCATATGATGAACCAAAAAAGTTCTGGTCTTATGATCGTGAAACACGTTCCTTCGAAAAAAAAGAAGGTCGCCGCCCAGCCGGCTACATTATCGCTTCCGAATCTTCCCGCTCATTTGACGATCCCGGTATCTTTATTGAAATCCCTTTAGTAAATCTTATTCGCCCGCGCATTAAAAAATGGAGAGAAGAAAACTATCCCGGTGTTTCCGGTATAACTAAAAGATTGTTAGATCATTGGAACGATAAAGAATTACGCCCGGATAAAAAATTATTCTTCTGTCAGCTTGAAGCAATTGAAACTTTAATCTGGTTAACCGAAGCTCCGGAAACTGAAAAAGTAGGAATAGATATTCCTTCTGACGGCGGAGAGTTTTTACGCTTCTGCTCTAAAATGGCAACCGGTTCCGGTAAAACAATTGTTATGGCAATGGTTATCTCTTGGCATATTCTTAACAAAGTAACTTATCCTCAAGACCAGCGCTTTTCAAAAAACATTTTTATTGTCGCTCCCGGTCTTACCGTTAAAAGCCGTCTTCAAGTACTTATCCCTTCCGATCCTAAAAACTATTATGATGAATTCAATATTATTCCTGCCGGTCTAACAGAAAAGCTTCGCCAAGGCAAAATAATAATTAAGAATTGGCACAAGCTTAATTGGGAAGATGAAACAAGAATTTTGAAAAAGAAATCCGTTGATAAACGCGGCGCTAAAAGCGATGAAGCTTATACACGCGAAGTTCTCGAAGAAATGTCCGGTTCAAAAAATATTGTGGTAATAAATGATGAAGCCCACCATGCCTGGCGCTTTGCTGCGGAATCCAAAACTAAAGGTGTTGCTAAAGAAGAAATTGAAGAAGCAACCAAATGGATAGGCGGACTTGATAGAATAAATCGTACAAGAAATATTTTATGCTGTTATGATTTTTCCGCGACTCCGTTCGCGCCTACCGGCAAGAAAACAACCGAAGAAGCATTGTTCGGCTGGATAGTAAGTGATTTTGGATTAAATGATGCCATCGAATCCGGGCTTGTTAAAACTCCGCGTGTTGTTGTTCGTGATGATTCAGTTCCAAATGCTTCGGATTATAAATCAAAACTCTATCATATTTACGAACATGTTAAAGATGATATTACAAGAAAAGCTCAAGAGTTCGAAGCACTTCCTGCTTTAATTACGCAAGCATATTATCTCCTTGGTAAGGATTGGCTTACTACTTATGAAAGTTGGCAAAAGTCCGGTCATCCCGTTCCGCCCGTAATGATAACTGTTGCTAACACAACTTACACCGCTGCAAGATTAAAATTTACCTTCGACCGCAAAAGAATAATGATAGATGAGCTTTGCGAACCAGATAAGATTTTACACATCGATTCAAAAGTTCTTGGTATGGCAGAGGCCATGGATGAAGATGAAGACTTGGAAACTACCGCTGTTGAAGAAGATGATGAGGAAGAAACGCCTGTAAAAAAATTAACTAAAGACCAGCAGGCAAAACTACTAAGATTAACCGTCGATACTGTCGGTCAAATTGGCAGACCCGGTGAACAGATAAGAAATGTAATAAGTGTCGGTATGTTGTCTGAAGGATGGGATGCTAAGACAGTAACACATATAATGGGTCTGCGCGCTTTTAGCAGCCAGCTTCTTTGCGAACAGGTTGTAGGTCGTGGTCTAAGAAGAACCTCTTATGAAGTAAATAAGGACACCGGATTTTTCGATGCTGAATATGTTAATATATTTGGTGTGCCCTTTACATTTCTTCCTCATGAAGCTCAGGATGGTCCGCCGCCTCCGCCGCCGACACCAAAAACTCTAATTGAACCGGTTAAAGAAAAGGAGAAATATGAAATCCAATGGCCTAATGTTTTACGGATAGATCATATATATACCCCGGAATTAAAAATCGATTTTTCAAAAGTTAAGACTTTAGAAATTAATGCATACGATACCCCGACCATTGCCGAGATTGCTCCAATTATCGACGGCAAGCCTGATGTAACAAAAATTGCTGAAATAAAAATTGAAGAACTTGGCGAGAAATATCGGTACCAAAAAATAATATTTGAGACTGCTCGTGATTTATTCGATCAAATGCAGCATGAATGGAAAGGTGACAAATCATATTTAATATCTCAACTTGTTAGAATAACAGAGAAATTTATAAACTCAGACATTATAAAAATCAATCCGCCGCTATTCTTTCAAGAAGAATTAAAGCGCAGAGTATTACTTGCCATGAACATGACTTCTATAGTCAATCACATTCAGCATCAAATCAGATATGAGAACACACAATCACTAACGCCGGTCTTTGACCCCGACAAACCAATTCGTTCAACAGCAGACATGCGCCAATGGTACACAAGCAAGCCATGCGAAAGGACAAATAAATCTCACATAAACTTTTGCGTTTATGATAGCACATGGGAAGCTTCGGAAGCATTCCAACTAGACCGCAATCCAAATGTTGCTGCCTGGGTAAAGAACGACCACATAGGCTTCGAAATTCCATACATGTACCAGGGCATCATTCACAAATACCGTCCTGATTTTATAATAAAGTTAATTGACGGAACATATTTAATAATAGAAGTAAAAGGCCAAGACACCGAACAAGACAAAGTCAAAAGAGACTTCCTTGATGAATGGATCCATGCAATAAACGATTTCAGCAGCTTCGGCAAATGGTCTTGGGATGTAGTAACAGAACCCGGTGAAATTAATACAAAGTTATAAATCATGTAAATTATTTTAATATTATCGAAATAACTTTAAATACTTATGTGTGCCTTATAGCAAATAATACTTGACAATTGATACTATATGTAGTATCATAACGGAGTAAAAATTGACAAATGATAAGGCTGTTGAAACAGCCAAAAAATGGCTAAAACAAAGACCGATGCCTCAAGAACTTACACCAACCGATGTTTGGGATGTCCTTTCTGGCTTAGGTTTTGAATCCAAAGGAAAGAATTCTGATCATACAACTTTTCGATGGCAGCATGTTCATTTATTAAAAGATGAACAATATTTTAAATTCGGCATTCTTTCTGTTTCTGTAGGTCATGCTCAAGGGCAA
>JAJYOQ010000113.1 GCA_021796135.1 Bacteroidota bacterium | reverse complement strand
AAAGAATATCGGATTTTGTTTATAAGTTTGTTACAACTAAAAACATAAAAAATAATTCTACGGTTAAAAAAAATGATTGAATATAATATTTTATCTGATTCTAAAATAACTGATAATCAATGGGACAATTTTGTGGATTCTACCGATAACGGGACTATTTTCCATAAAAGATTATTCCTTTCATATCATCCTAAAGGTAGATTTCACGATTCATCAATAGCATTTACAAAGAATGAACAGTTATTTGCCTTATTTCCAGCAGCTGTAATAGAACGCGAAGGGAAAAAAAATCTCATTTCGCATGCCGGAACTTCTTATGGAGGATTCATTTATAAAAGTAATTTAAATTTTCGTGAGGCATTTGATTTAGTTGAATCAGTTATCGAAATCGCAAAAAGTTTGAAATGCGAACGTATTCAGCTTACTCCTCCGCCTATGATTTACCAATCAAAATATTCAAATTATATAGACTTTGCTTTAGTAAAAAATGGTTTTAATTATTTAAAAAGAGACGTTTCAAGCGTAGTTCAATTAGATATAGAAAATGACGATCTGCTTTCTACATATCGTTCAGAAGCTCGCACTGCAGTCAAAAAGTCAATTAAACAGGGAATTGAAATAGCCGAGTGTGACAAATTTGAAGAATATTATGAAATTTTAAAAAAGAACTTAAAAATGCGACATAACGTTAATCCCACACATTCTTTAGAAGAGTTATTAAAATTAAAACATTTATTCCCGGGTAAAATAAGGTTATGGGGTGCTTTCAAAGACGGAAAATTAATAGCCGGTGTTTGTAATTTTTCTGTCAACTCCAAAGTAGTTTTAGCTTTTTATATTAGCCATGATGAAGACTACCAGGAATATCGAGCGGTGAATTTATTATTTTATGAAATAATGAAAAGATATAAAAATGAAGGATTCAAGTTCCTTGATTTTGGAATTTTTACAGTTAATATGGACCCTAACTGGGGACTTGCGCGCTTTAAGGAAAATTTTGGTGCAAGAGGAATATTCCGGGATACCTTTTATAAAGATATTTAATTGGTAATAATTCAAATATATAACATCCAATTTCCAAAATGAATCACCTCATCTATTTCCAAGATATAATTTAAGATCATGAAAATGAAAAAATCCGTATTGATAATTTTTTTAGGAAATTATTATTATGACTCCAGAGTTACAAATCTTTATAAATCATTCCGTGAAATTGGATATGATGTAAATGTGATTTCTTTTGACTGGCTGACTAAAGAATTGAAAACTAAAAAAGGCGAAATATCAGTTTACAAATTAAAAAAGCATTATTTCTCTTTCACTTATTATCTTAAATTTTCATTTATACTTATTAAAAGATTATTGTTTTCAAAAGCAGATTTAATTTTTGCGGAGGATGTATATACTCTTCCATTTGCTGCTCTATTTGCGCAGCTAAAGAAATCAATATTATTTTATGATTCCCGAGAAATTTACAGTCATCTTGCTGGATTGAGTAATAGAAAAAATGTTCAAGCAATATTAAAGTATATCGAAAAATCTTTTATAAAATATGCTTTTAAGGTAATAACTACCGGGGAACTCGACTCTGAATATATTCATAGAGAGTACAATATCAATGATTCAATAGTTATTCGCAATCTGCCATATAAGTTTGAAATAAGAAAGCCATTCGATTTCCGAAAACATTTTGGGCTTAATGATGGAATAAAAATCATTCTTTATCAAGGGGTTATTTTGCCGGGGAGAGGATTAAAAATAATTTTTGATGTTTTAAATAAATTATCTGATTGTATTCTTGTTGTTTTGGGCGATGGGGAATATACAGATTATTATAAAAAACTTGCAAAAGATAAAGGCATAGAAAACATAGTATATTTTTTTGGTAAGATTGAACAAAGCGAATTACTGAATTATACTGCAGGCGCAGATATCGGGTTGGCCTTAATTGAAAACATTAGTCTAAGTTATTATTATGCTTTACCAAATAAACTTTTCGAATATATATATTGCGGTGTCCCTGTAATAGTCAGCAATCTTCCTCAGATGAAAAAAATTGTAGAGAATTATAAAGTAGGTGTTTGTGTTGACACTGAAAATATAGATGAAATTGTGTCAAATCTTAGAAATGTTCTTTTAGATAAAGACTTAAGAAATGAATTAAAGCAAAATTGTTTAAATGCTGCGAGCGAATTGAATTGGAATGAAGAAATAAAAAAATTATTTAATCTTATTGAAAAAAAATAATATGATTAATCTTTCCCATAGACAGCGAGAATATGAGCAGGAATATTATAAATAAGATTAGTAATTCTGTCAATAAATTTCCAAAGCGGAAATGAGAAATATTGAAGGATTTTGTAAGTACGAAGAAATATCAAACCTTTATTCCCAAAAGTTATCCAATAGAAATTATCCGGATTTTTCCCTTTGTAAAATGAGCCAAGAGAATTCTCGTCAAATGAATGTAAATGAGCATGCATTGGAGTCTGCTCATTACAATGGATGCACAAGGTATATCTAATAATCTCCTTATAAGGAGTTGATACCAGTAATTTATGACCCGGCTTCAGTACACGCAGCAACTCTTTAATAAACATATCAGGATATAAAGTATGTTCTATTATTTCGGAAGCTATAATGCAATCAAAGGAACTGTCAGGGAAGGGAAGCTTATAAGAATCGGCTGTTATTCCAAAATGGTTATTATTTGGGAATTTATTTATAGCTTTTAGAGGATTAACCTTTGAAATATCCAGTGAGATCACTTTTTTATTCATTTTAGTAAAATATTCTGCCACCCATGCTGAACCGCAACCTACGTCGAGTATGGATTCAGTCTCTTTTGGAACATGTGAAATAATAAATTGATGAACTCTTTTTTCATCATGGGAGGTTGCGCCATATCTTTCGCCGAAATAATTGAATTTTTCCGCATCAATATTATAATGCTTTGAGTAATTAAAATTTTCCAAAACAGCCTTTATTTTAAAATAATCAAATAAAAATATATACTTTTCAGCACAATTTACAATAATTTAGTTATTTTAATAATGTTTCAAATAAATTGTTTATTATAAATAAATTGATGAACAAAATAAAAATATAAATTTATTTAATGAAAAAACTAAGTCTCTCTAAGTCTATCGCATGGTATGGAATAGGCAATATATTCATAAGGTTTTTAAGTTTTGCCTTATTGCCGTTATATTCAAATCTCATTGGGGTCACCGATTTCGGCAACTATGCTTTACTAATATCTATTTATTCAATCGCGTCAGTAGTATATCAATTCGGGACACAAAGCGTTTTAAATAAATTTTATATTGTTGAATCCGACAAAGATAAAAGAAAACTAATATTCTCTACTGTTTTAAATTCTATTTTAGTGTTAGGTGTATTCCTAATAATACTATTTAGTATGAATTCAAAGCCTTTATCTGTTCTAATATTTGGAACAAATAAATTCTCATTACTTTTAATTATAATATTCATTACTATTCTCTTTGATGTGCTCGGTGTGTATATTCTTTCTCTTCTAAAAACAAAAGAAGAGGCAAGAAAATCAGTTTATTTTACATCCATCGGGGCTGTTGTCAATTTTTTATTTAATATCATTTTTGTATTCTTCCTCAATTGGTCAGTTACTGGAATTATATTAGCACAATTGGTTTCAAGTTTCCTGGTTTTGATACTTTTAACAGATACAATTAGAGTGAATTATGTGCTTAAAATAGATCCTGCTATTCTTAAAGATGTCTTTATTTTTTCTCTGCCGCTCGTAATAGCAAATCTCTTTACTTCAGGTGTGAATTTCGGAGATCGATTTATACTTAATCATTTTTTAGGAAGAGATGAAGTGGGGCTTTATAGCTTTGCTTACCGCTTAGCATTGATTATGAATGTTTTAGCTGTTGCTTTTAATTCTGCCTGGATTCCAAGATCAATTAACCGTTATTATAAAAATGATTATAAAGATTATTTTGGGAGAATTCTAATTGCCTTAATATCAGTGAGTTGTTTAATATTGATAGCTGTTTCTTTATTTGCGAATTATTTGTTTGAGGTTCATATATTTAATATTACTTTTATTAATCCGCTATATAGAAGTGGAATTATTATACTTCCGTTTGTAATGGCTGGATATATTTTTACAGCAATATCATATTATTATTCAGTTTATCCTTATGTTTCCAATAAAAGTTATCATTTCCTTATTGCTGATTTATTAGCTTTATTTATAAATATTACAATAAACATCATATTGATACCAAAAATTGGAATAATGGGGGCTGCATTTGCCACTGCAGCTGCTCTATTCTCGAGTGCATTATATTTGTTTGTTATATCAAGAAATAAGATTATTATTAATTATCAAATCAAAGAACTCTCAATTATTATTGGTAGTACTATCTTGATTTTAGTGGTTGGTTTAAATTTTGAAAATATCTTCTTTCGAATATTTTTAATAAGTGTTTTCCTTCTCATATTGCAATTTGGAGCAAAAATTAAAATCTCGGAAATTATTAAAAATAATTTGATTAAATAATTCACTATTCTATAAAAAATTTAGATATATAGCATTTAATCGAAGCCTTAGTGTATAATATTATATGCTCTAATTTCTAATATTTTAAAAAACTCTTTTTTTTAGTAAATTTCCAATACTTAATTGCGGAAATTTTATAAAATAGGAACAAACGTTATGCAGCAATACCTTGATTTAGTAAAATTAGTTTTAAACGAAGGAATTCGGAAACCATCACGCACGGGTGTAGATACTATTTCATATTTTGGGGCTTTTTATAAAGTTGATTTATCTAAAGGTTTCCCACTGTTAACGACAAAAAAAATGGAATGGAAATCAATGCTGCACGAAGTTCTGTGGTATCTTTCAGGTGATAATCATATTCGCAATCTTCAAAAACATACCAAAATATGGAATGCCTGGGCTGATGAAAATGGGAACTTAGAAACTGCTTATGGATATTATTGGCGACATTTCCCAAGTGCAGAAAAAGATCACAAAGGGGAGTGGCATGTTACAGAAATAGATCAAATTAAATATGTAATTGATGAAATTAAAAGGAAACCTTATAGCAGAAGATTGGTTGTCTCAGCTTGGGAACCCGGCAATGCAACTAAGAGTAAATTGCCTCCATGCCATTACAGCTTCGCATTTAATGTAAGTGATGGCAAACTTAATTGTCATCTGACGCAGCGTTCCGGAGATATTGCCCTGGGGATTCCCTTTAATTTGGCTGCCTATTCAATGCTTACGCAAATTATTGCGCAGGAAGTTGATCTTCAGCTTGGCTTCTTTGCTCATACAATAATTGATGCACATATCTATGTAGCTGAAAAAAATACTCCCAATGAAAAATATGACCACAGAGAAGGGCTTCTTGAACAATTAAAGCGAAAGCCCTTACCTCTCTCTCAGCTTAAAATTGCTAAAAAACCTCTTGATGAATTGCAATTTGAAGATTTCGAACTGTTAAATTATCAATGCCATGAAAAAATCAAGTTTGAAGTTGCGGTTTAATATGTTTATAAAATGAAAAAAAATATTGTTCTATATCTTGTCTATTTTATTTTTATAAATGCGGATTTAGCATTGGGGCAAAACTTTATTACTTATATTTATAACGATGAAAATGGACTTGTCAGCAATCTTGCAAAGAGTTTAACTCAGGATGATGAAGGATATATATGGGTCGCAACAGATGCGGGGATTTCAAAATTTGATGGAAATACATTCACAAACTTTCAAAAAAATTTACCGTCTCTATATGTAAAGCAAATAATAAATTTACCAAGTCATAAACTAGAAATAGTAACAGATTTTGGTATTGGTCAAATTATTACTAAAAGCAATGAATTTGTATATAAACCCATATTGACTTCAGGAAGAAATGACCTTGATCATTCTTTATACTATCCCAAAAATATTTTTCAAGACAGTTTCGGCAATTCATGGATAAGTGACTTGAGCGGGATAAGTAAATATAAAAATGGGAAGATATATAAATACTCATTCAATCCTAAATATAATGCCGATAGTTATTTCAGGAGCTACCTTGTTACTGAATTAGGCAATCATAAAATAATTGCTTCATCCCAAAAGGGATTTCTGTTTTATTTTAATCAAATTCAAAATAAGTTTATAAAATTATCATTTGATCCGCCTTCTAATAATTTTTATATCAATGCTTTAATTAAGTACAATAATAATTCTTTTCTAATCGGAACAAGTGATGGGCTTTATTTGGGAACTTACACAGGCAGCTTTACATCTGTTAACATCAAAAAGATAAGCGATATCAAGCAGATATCTTCTATTGCACTTAGTCATGATGATATTATTTTTTTAGGCACTTGGGATAATGGGCTATATTATCAGTCTATTTCAAATACTACAAATTATATATTTAATAAATTTAATAACTCACAATTTATTTCTATCAAAGATTTACTTGTAGATAAACAAAACAATTTGTGGGTTGCTTCCGATCAAGGATTGGGCTTAATTAAAAAGACTTCCTTTGGTATTATAACCCAGCCTAATCTTTCTCAAAAGGATACTTATTTATATGCTCAACAGATATATTCAGACAATCGTAAGAATTTATATTATACTGACGGAAATTCGATATACAAAATACTGAATGAAAATTCGATAAAATCACAAGCTACATTATTAAAAGCCCAGGATGCTTCTATAATATCTTTTGCTGTTGGTAAATCAGGGTATTGGGTTAGCTATAGAAATCATTCTCTTGAATATCGTGATTTTAAATCTAATCAAGTAATTTATAAATATGAGCTAAAAGATGATTCATTTAACTCTATCTTTATCGATAGAGATAATAATCTATGGACTTTTCTTCCAAGGCGAAGAAATATTATGAAATTCGACAAAAAATTTAATACGCAAATTTACACAATAGATTCTAAAGATTTTGATTTTATAAACTTATTTGCTCAATCTACTTCCGGAGCAATTTATTGTGCTGGTTCCGGTTCTAAGCTTTCTTTATTCAAATTAGATAATAAATTAGGAAAATTTTTTGATATTGCACCAATATTTAATTCCGGATTAAGAACACAAATACAAATTTATGATATCCAATTTGATAAAAATAAAATATATCTT
This sequence comes from Bacteroidota bacterium, assembly GCA_021796135.1. The sequence goes on along the minus strand of JAJYOQ010000113.1, from coordinate 3,394 downwards.
GCTTCTACGGAAGGATTATTATTATTATCGGGTAATAAACTAAATAAAGTTAATCTTGCTTCTTATTATAATGATAATGTAATAAAAGCAATCAGGTTAATCGGAAATAAAATTTGGTTGGGGACTGAAAAAGGTATTATTGTAATTCAAAAGGAAGGCGAAGTCAACTTTGATACGCAAGATGGTTTGCCAAATTCTTCAATTACAGTTCACGGTTTGCTCTTAGATTCTAAAAACAAAATCTGGGTAGCCACTGCAAGCGGAATTGCTTATTGGCAATTGGATAATGATAAACTTGCAAGTACATCTAAACCTCTGTTTAAAGAATTTAAGATAATTCAAAAGGGAGAACAATCTTCGGTTGTTAACACACATGAATTTATTGCAGGAACAAGTATAAACTGTTCCTTTGTAGCCTTGACATATCCAACCAATCGAACTTTATATGAATATCGTCTTAATGGATATGATTCAGCTTGGTCAACACCAAATACATTAAATTCAATCAATCTATATAGTTTACCTTCAGGAAATTATGATTTACAAGTAAAAGCAAAAAGCCCAGGGTACCTATGGAGTCCTATCTCAGACTATCCGCTCATAATAACTCCGCCATGGTATCTTTCATCAATATTCATATTTATTTATTTAATTATAACCCTTTTCGTAATTGTCATAATTGTAAAAAGTCTTTATAATTCAAAAATTAAACGAATGCAGCTTCGTGAAAATCTCCTATCACAGATGGTTAATGAAAAGACCAATGACTTGCTTGCATCCAAGACCAATGCAGAAAAATTACTTGAAGAAAGTGAAGAAGCAAAGAGAGAATTGGAAGATGCAACCGAACAAAAGAGCCACATGCTTAGCGTTGCAGCTCATGATTTGAAAAATCCCTTGCAATCAATTATCGGATTTGCCTCTATTATTGATGAAGAAACTGATAATGAAGAAATAAGAAATATGGCTGGAATTATTTTATCTTCATCAAGGGATATGCTGCAACAAATTAATGAAATGCTTGATGCGGCTGCCGTAGAATCAAAGAATCTAAAACTAGATTTGAAGCCGATTTCGATTAATAAAATCCTTGCGGATGTTATAAAAAACAATTATAGACGAGCAGCGCAAAAAGGTCAAACAATCATTACGTATTTGGGAAATGATTGTGAAATTCTTTTAGACGAGCATTGGTTTAAAATCGCACTGGATAATATTATCAATAATGCAATAAAATATTCACCTTTTGATTCCCAAATTCTGGCAACAACAGAATTACAAGAATCCTTTATTTTAATAAAAATTAAAGATGAAGGAGCCGGATTAACTTCTGATGATCTAAAAAAATTATTTAATAGATATCAAAGACTTTCAGCAAAGCCAACAGGAGGCGAAACATCGACAGGACTTGGTTTATCTATTGTTAAAGATATAATAGATTTTCACGGCGGAAAAATTTGGGCTGAAAGTTCAAATGGTCAAGGTTCAACATTTATAATACAATTATCTTTATCAACAGAAAAAGTATAAATTGAAAAAAATTATCATTTCAGCAATTGCCAAGAATAATGTAATAGGTAAATCTAGCGGAGAAATACCCTGGCATTCAAAAGAGGAGTTTGCTCATTTTAAAAGTACTACACTAGGGTTTCCAATTATTATGGGAAGGAAAACATTTGAGAGTCTGCGAAAACCACTTAAAAATCGATTGAATATTGTGCTTACAAGCAATAATAGTCTGGGAAGTGAATTTCCGGAAATAATTACATTTGATACTTTGGAAAAGGCTTATAATTTTTGTATTGATAATAATTATGAAAAGGTTTTTATTATCGGCGGATCACAAATTTATAACAGTGCATTAAAAGATGCCGATGAATTACTTATCTCATATATGAAATTTAATGCAGAAGGCGACATTGTTTTTCCTAAAATTGATCAAACTGTTTGGAAAATAAAATCTATAATAAATAAAGACGAATTCGATATCTATACTTATATAAGAAATTAATAAATGCCTACCGGAAAAATAAAAATATTATCAGAAAATTTAGCTAATAAAATTGCAGCGGGAGAAGTTGTCCAAAGACCTGAGTCGGTTGTGAAAGAATTAATTGAAAACTCAATTGATGCCGGCGCTACTTCAATTGACCTTATCATAAAAAAGGCAGGAAAAACATTGATCCAAATCTTTGATAATGGATCCGGAATGTCTGAAGAAGATGCAGTTTTGTGTATTCAAAAACATGCAACTAGCAAAATATATGAATATGCCGATCTTGAATGTATCCAAACACTTGGATTTCGTGGAGAAGCACTTAGTTCTATAGCTGCAGTCAGCCAGTTTGAAGTTAAGACTGAATTAGCAGAAGAAGAATTCGGAACATTAGTTCGAATTGATGACTCAGGTAACGCATCAATTGAAAAAGGTTCTTTCTCAAAAGGGACTTCAATTTCCGTAAAAAATTTGTTTTTTAACACACCTGCTCGTAGAAATTTTCTAAAATCTGATGTCACTGAATTAAAACACATAATTGATACTTTTAATAAAATTGCTCTTAGCCACCCCGAAATTAGTTATAAATTTTTTAATGATGATGAATTAACTTTTAATTACCCAGCTGGTTCCATTGAAGATAGAATTCAGCAAGTCTTTGCTGATAATATGCTTGATGCTTTAATTAAAGTCGAAGAAAGAACGGATTTTATTTCTCTTTATGGCTATGCAGGTAAACCTACGATGCTCAAGAAAAATAAGGGAGAACAATATCTATACTTAAACGGCAGATTTGTTATCAGTAAACAAATAAACCATGCAGTATTTTCGGCTTATGAGAATATCCTGGAAAAGGGTGATTATCCCTTCTTCCTTTTATTTTTAGATATAGATCCCAAAAGAATTGACGTAAATGTCCTTCCTTCAAAGCTTGAAGTAAAATTTGAAGATGAAAGAGACGTTTATAGTTTTGTACTTGCAGTTATTAAAAAAAGTTTATCAACTCATGATCTTGTTCCTCTTATTCAGTTTAATGGTACAAATGATGAAGGTGAGAAAATCAAATTTAACAATTTTAATAAAGTAAACCAGAATGATTTTTCAGACCGCCCTAGTTTTTATAACAAACCTTCAGTTGCTAAGACTGATTTTTCAGATAGAGAAATCGATCTTATATTTAGTACAATCCCAGATAATATAAAAAGCGAAAATGTATCAATGCATCCGTTTGAGAAAAGCGAACCTTTTGAAGTTTATCATGAATCTACTTCTGTCATTAAAAGTAACTCTGAATATGAATCTACTTTTATTATTCAGCTGCACAATAAATACATACTTTCTCAAATAAAATCAGGTTTAATGATTATAGATCAACATGTAGCTCATGAAAGAGTTCTT